>JBEBGB010000702.1:0-2892 GCA_040081675.1 Vicinamibacterales bacterium | reverse complement strand
GCCAGGTAGAAGTGCGTGTCCGGATAGTTGGGATTGAGGTCGAGGGCCGTCTGATAGCAGACGCGCGCGGCGTCGTACTCACCGAGATCGTGATGGATGTTCCCGAGGTTGAAGTGCGCCTCGAAGTAGTCGTCCTCGAGCGCGATCGCCCGCTCGTACAAGGCCTGCGCTTCGATCGTCTCGTGACGTGTGTAGTGGATGTTGGCGAGGTTGATGAGCGCGGCCACGAGTTGCGGATCGCATTCGAGCGCTTTCCTGTACAGCGCAGCGGCCGGCGCCAGGTTTGCCTCGGTCCCGTCATCGAGGTCTGACCCTTCCCGGAAATACTCCTCGGCCCGCTCGGTGTCGCGAGGGGGCGGAGGCACCTCGATCGGCAGCGTCCTGGCGATGCGCGGCTGCAGCGTGACGATTCTGGCTGGTTCGGCTTCGAGGCTGAAATCGAGCGTCAACTGTCCCTGACGTGACGCCCGCAGTCCCCGAAGCGCACTGCGAAACGACAGGCCCTTGCTGACCTCGTCGTGCACCTGCTTGATGGCCGCCAGATCCGGGAACGCAAAAAATGTATCGGCAGGAGTCCGCAGTGCGGGCTTGATGATGCCGTACTTGACCAGATACCGAAGGTGGTCCTCGCGGAGGGAATCGTAGCGGGCCAGGAGGTCGCGCGACGCGTAGAGTTGCCGCGTACGTTCCGCAGGCGTCGGCTCGCCCAGCAGGCGACAGAACGCTTCTTCGGTCACCACACGAATCGACACACCCTGCGCGCTGAGCTCCTCGACTCGACGCACCTTCCCGCTCGTCGCGGCGCCGCCCGCAAACCCCGCCTCACCGATCACGAGCATCGTCGTACGTGCGTTCACTTCTTCGGCAGTGACACCGCCGTCGCGCTCGACGAGAGCGCGGGCGTCCTTGCGGCCAATCGAGCTCAGTTTGCCGGTAAAGACGACGACTTCGCCGGCAAGGGACTGAGCGGCGGAATCACGCGGCACAGGCGACAGGTGTCATGAGAGGCGTCAGAGGTTCGGGCACGGGAAACCAAAACTCAAGATGATGGAGAATACGACCGATGTCAACACTCCTCTTCACGCGGGGCGCCGGAGCCAGACGATGATCCTGGCCGGCGACATCGGTGCGACCAACACACGGCTCGGACTGTTCGACGTGCTGCCCGATCGGCCGCGCGAGCAACACGTCCGCGAGTTTCAGACCGCGCAATTTGTCGGGCTGACAGATGTGGTCGCCGCCTTCCTCGTGGACGCAGGCGTGCGATCAGGCGGAGTGGACGCCGCGTGCTTTGGCGTTGCAGGCCCGGTGCTCGGCGACACGGCCGAACTGACGAACGTGCGGTTCACGATTGATGCCGCGGCCATTCAACGTGGCTGCAGCATTCCGCGAGTCGCGCTGTTGAACGACCTGGCCGCCATGGCGTGGTCGGTACGTGCGCTTCGGGCTGACGAACTGCATACGCTGCAGGCCGGCACAGCGAAGGAGGGTGGCAACCTGGCGCTCATCGCAGCAGGCACCGGCCTCGGGCAAGCCTCGCTTCCCAGCATCGACGGCATCAATGTCCCCTGCGCGTCCGAAGCTGGCCACGCCGACTGGGCCCCACGCACCGAGCGTGATATCGCGGTGCTGCGTCTTCTCGTCACTCGGTACGGACGTGCCGAGGTCGAGTTCGTCGTCTCGGGAATCGGCCTGCGGAATCTCTTCCGCGCGACTCACGCCAGTCCGTGCGTCGCCGGGATTGACGCCGACGCGCCAGACGCGCCAGCGGCGCTCACAACTGCAGCGCTCAACAAACGATGTGGTGCGTGCGTGGAGGCTCTCGAGATTTTTGTCGACGCCTACGGAGCGGAGGCCGGCAATCTGGCACTGCGCTCGATGGCCACGAGCGGTGTTTATATTGGCGGCGGCATCGCGCCGAAGATCCTTCCTGCCCTCACGGACGGACGGTTTCTGCGTGCGTTCAACGACAAGGGCGCCATGCGAACGCTGGTCGAGGCCATCCCTGTTCACGTCATCCTGAACGCTGATGCAGGTCTGCTCGGCGGAGCGGTACGCGCCGCACAGCTCCTCGCGACGTGAGGTCTTATCGCTGCTTCAGGATCCGGCTAACGTGCTTGAGCAACACGAAGAGATGGTATGGGTCGGTTGGAGCTTGAACAAAACCAAAGCGCTCATAGAACGCTCGCGCGTAGTCGTCTTTGGCGTGCACCGCGAGCGCGCGGATGCCGGCAATGTCGGCCGCTTGAAGCGTCCGCAGCATGGCGTCCTTGAGTAGCCCCGAGCCCAGTCCCTTGCCCTGCCAGCTCGTGGCCACCGCCAGACGCGCAAGCAGCATCAGTGGGATCGGACGGCTGGCGATGCCCTTTCCCAGACGCTGCGGCGCGTCGTCGTATTCGACCTGCGCGACCACAAGCGTGTAGAACCCTACGACACCGTCGCCCACCAGCGCCACGTAGGTTTGTGACGCTTCCGCTTGCTGGTTCTGGAAGGCATAGCGCACGAGGAAACGATTGAGCGCCTCCTGTCCGCAATCGAACGGGTCAACCTGGTGATCGCGGCGCAGCTTTTCGATCCGAGGCGATTCGCTCACTTACGCCGCTCGAAGACGCTCGGCTTCTCCAAGAGTCTCTTCAGGCGCGTGTTGGTACGGGCAGGTGCGTCGAGGGCAAGTTGGAACGCGGCCCAGCGATCGGCGTCCAGGCCGAAGCGCTGACGATCAGGCAAGGTCTCTTCAGCGCGAGCCATGGCACTTTCGAGCACGAACTCGCTGACCGAACGCCGTGCCGCTGTCGCGGCGGACTGTAGCGTGCGTTTTGCCGAGGCGGTGAGCCGGAGGTCGAGTTTCTCTGTCCGTGCGGTGGTGGGCATTCTGCGTCCTCACCGTCAAGA
>JBEBGB010000701.1:0-2893 GCA_040081675.1 Vicinamibacterales bacterium | reverse complement strand
ACGCCGGGGCAGGTCGCGCGAGTCCACGTACGTCCGCGCAGATCGCCCGCTCCCACGAAGATGCCGACCAGCTCGCCCTCGACCGGTCGAACGGAGGCAAGCGGTCCCCACCGGGCCGCGTCGTACCACCATTCACGCCAGAAGCGGGATGGTTCTGCCGTCGAGTCGAGCGGCCGGTCGTACCAGAACTGGACGACGCCGGCGCAGTGCCAGCCGCCCAGGATGAGTCGGCACATGCCGAGCGTGTACTCCAGCGGACCGTCGAAACCAGGTGGGATCTGATCCGGCCAGCGGCCCGGCCCGTCGCGCTTGTCGAAATCCACGAGCATGGCATTGCCGGTGAAGTCGATCCTGGTGATCCTGGCCGTCTCAGGCCACACGGCGAAGTCGGGTGGGCTGTCCCACATCTTGGCCGTGGCAAGGTTGAACGACTGCGCCACGAATGCCGCCGGCGCCGAGTACGGCGTCGTGATCTTGTTCGTGTTATCGGCGGCCTTCGCGCGCCAGAAATAGGTCACACCGCCTTGCAGGCTATTGATCGGAACCGAGACCACCGTTTGCCCATTGCCGCCCTCGGCCACGTCCACGTTGTAGACGATGCTGCCGAAGCCGCTGTCTTGAGCCACGTCTACCGTGTAGACGATGGGGCCCGCGGGGCCGGTGCGGGCGATATTGGTGATGGTCAGCCCAACCGGAGTGAACGCCTGCGCGTTGTTGATGGGCGAGGCCAGATTCGGCGTGCCAAGAACCACTTCAGGACCGACGACGAAGCTGCGGATCGTCGAGTAGGGACCCGTGCCGTTGGCTGGGTTCACCAGCGCTCGCCAGTAGTACGTCTTCGCACCAGCCAGCTTGTCCAGTGCGATGCTGGTCGTGCCGGCGCCGGCTGCGATGCCGCCCTTCGAGTAGTCGACCTTCGCGAAGCTCGGATCGGTCGAGACATCGAATGTGTAGGTGAGCGGTGAGGAGTTGCTCGTCACTCCGTTGGTCACCGCCACGGTGATGGGCTGCTGCGCCCACGGGATCGCGGCGTTGTTGGCCGGACTAGCCGGGCGGGCGGCAATGATTGTGACGCCTGTTCTTGCGTCCGTCACCGAGGCTGCTGACACCGACGCTGTATCGACCCCACTCGGACGCGTGGGGCTCGCCTTCTGGCACCCGACCGCGAGTCCGCAGAGTAGCGCGACGCCAGCCACCCTCATCGTTCCATTGAGCATGTGCACCTATCGACCTCTAAAAGTTTCGCGTACAAAGAAATTCCAATCGCACGTGCATACAGCAGGGAATTGGATGCGGCAGAGCTGAGTGACGGGAAACCCGTAACGCTCTGCGTAAATTAGACGTTAATGCATCTGCCTTGGCCTTTCAAGCACGGGAGCGATCGTGGGTGTACGATTCTCCGTCTCATCCGCGTGACGACACGACTCTTTGCCACGTTGCTCACACTCGGTGCGCTGGTTCGATGCGCCGCGCTTCCGCTCGGCGGTACGCACGACACCGTGCCGTGGCGCATCTGGAGCTACAACGCCTCTCTCGAAGGCGTGAGCCGCTTGTACGGCGTTGGTGGATCGCCGCCAGAATGGCGCACGCTCACTTACCTCAACGCTGAAGGACAGGCGACCTACCCGCCACTCGCCCTGCACGAGCTTGGCATTGCGGGTCGTGTGTACCGCCTGGTCATGCGAGGCGAGTTCCCGAATACGTGGCCACTCATGGTCGCGATCAAGATGCCCGCGCTGCTCGCGGACGCGGGCACCGCCCTCCTGATCTACTTCGCTGTGCGACGTTACGGAAGCGCACGCGGCGCCAGGTGGAGCACGCTTGCGTACTGGTTGAACCCAGGCATCATCCTCGATGGTGCCGCGCTGGGCTATCTCGATCCGCAGTTCATGCTGCCTATTCTGGCCAGCCTGATCGCCGCAACGTCCGGTCACTCCGTCGTCGCCGGCGCGCTTGCCGCCGCGTCCGTGCTCACCAAGCCCCAGCCAGTCATCATCGGACCGGCGATTGCCCTGGCGTTGTGGTACAGCGCAGGCGACATCACGTTGCGCGTGCGTCGCTTCGGTGCAGCGTTACTGAGCGGCCTCGTGTGTGCGGCGGCGCTCGTGGGTCCCGTCTTCGCAGCGGGTGGTGGACCGAATTTCCTGCAGGCGATGGGGCGACTCGAGGAGCACGACATGCTCGCCGGTAACGCGTGCAACGTCTGGTGGCTTGTCGGCTACGTTGTTCGTGCGCGTTACAGCATCGAGGACTTCGGACTCGTGGGAGCGTTCCTGCACGAGACACGCATTCTCGCGATCTCGCGTTTCATCGAAGTGGGTGGACCGAACCCACGGCCGATTGCAACTGTCCTGGTGCTCGCCGCCGCAGCGTGGGCCGTCTGGACCGCCAGACGCTCGAAGGACCTCTGGCTCTTCGCGGGACTCGGCGCGTTCCTTGTGCACGCCTATGCGGTGCTCGCGGTGCAGGTGCACGAGAACCACCTGTTCGCAGCGGTTCCACTGCTGGTCCTCGCAGCCGCGGGCCGGCGTGGATTCACGCCGATCCTGTTCGCAGTCAGCGCCATCTTCGCGCTGAACCTGAACATGTTCTACGGCATCAGTGAGGACGCCGGCTGGGCGATTCCGCGCGGCATCACCGTGATCGATGTGTCCGTCGTGGTTGCCGCGCTGAACTGCGCGGCTCTGGTGTGGCACGGGCGAGTGCTCGCCCGAGAAGCACGAGTAGCCCCCCGGGCGGCGTAAACGGGCCGGTCAGTCTACTGGTGGATGCGCACCTCGAAGGACACGCTGCGCTTCAGGATGTCGCCGAAGATGTGCTGCTGCACGTCCTGGTTCAACAGGTTCGTGACTTTGATCATCCCGGTCATCCTGTCGGCCTTCCATTTCATGCC
>JBEBGB010000700.1:0-2897 GCA_040081675.1 Vicinamibacterales bacterium | reverse complement strand
CAGAAACGCTGCGTGAAGTGAGTCGGTTGAAAACTACCGTTTGCAGAATATTCAGTTGTTCGCCTTCCTCGGGAAGGCGGATGGCTCTTTATAAAGATTGTCTGGGACGACCCCCTTCCGCGCCGATGGCGCTGCGGTGGACGAGGCCGATGAATAGGCCGACTCCGCCAAGCCCGCAACGCGGGCGGTTGGTGGGACCCCAGGCACAACAAGATCCCGGGCTCATCCCCCGGAACCACTTTGCCGGTGGTCATAGGATCAGGGTCACACCCGTTCCCATTCCGAACACGGAAGTTAAGCCTGATACCGCCGATGGTACTGCATGCGAAAGTGTGTGGGAGAGTAGGTCGCTGCCGGCATTATTCAGATAGAAGGCCCGCGAGCTTCGGTTCGCGGGCTTTTTCGTTGTACCCGGCAGCCTCCAAGCAGGCACCACACACTTTTTACCTTAGCGGGTCCCGCCCGATTCTCGCGACGGCACCTCGCCCGACTTCTGTCGCGCGCGTTCCGCCACGATCGGTGCAACGCGTTCAGTCAGCGTCTCGTATCCCGCCGCAGTGAGATGGATGCCGTCATCCTCGTAGAGCGCCGGGTTCAATCCCCCATTACCGGACAGGAACTCGTTCCTCACGGGAACGAAGGTGACCCGTTCTCGGGTCCGTGTGGCCGCGGACAGGAGATCATTCAACACGTCGATCCGACGCTGGCGTGCCTGCCCCTCTGGCAATTCACGCGGGAGGACACCCACAACGACGAGCGAGGTGTCGGGCCAGACTGAGCCGAGTTCGTCAATAACCCGGAGCACGGCGTCCCGCGTCTCCTCCGGAGTATTTCGATTGACGTTATTGGTCCCGATGATGAGAACGCCCACCAGAGGCGATAGCCGGCTGAACTCCCCCGAGCGAATTCGATACAGCAGGTGTTGCGTCCGGTCGCTCGCGACACCAAGGCTCACCGCGTTGAGCCCGCGAATCTCCCGATTCCAGGCAGCCGCGCCATCTATCGGCCACTTACCCGCCAACGAATCGCCGACCACCACGACGCTCGGCTGCTGACGATACGCTACCTCGAGATCATCCGAGTGCTCCGCCACGTACCGAGCTTGTGCCTGCAGCGCGGTATTCCCGATGAGCCGTCCCCACGGAAGCCCACCGACAACCGGCAACTTCTTCACCGAATCGTGGTCGTACAGAAACATCGCGACGCCAACCAGCAAGAGCAAAAATATCAGGCCGAACGCCCCCGTCGACCAACGTGGCAGCTGCGATGCCATCTGGATTCAGAAGAGCCGTTCGGTCGAGCTACCCGAAAGGTAACTCTTCACTCGAACCTTCCTGACCGTATTCTCCGAGCTCATCGAACGCACCGTGCCGTAGATCGGACGTTCGGGCCAGGGACGGTCATACCGACCGAGCGTCCACATGTAGCCCGCGTACGAATTCGGATCGCGCCCATCCACGGCCCAACGGTCCATGATCGCCATCATCGTATCCAGCGCGTCGCGGGGGGTTGCTGACCACTCGAGGATCTTCTTTCCCCAGAGCATCCGCATGTAGTTGTGCATCCAGCCGTCGCGCACGAGTTCCCCCTGCGCGGCGTTCCACAGCGGATCGTGCGTCGCGCCACGCTCGAACGTCGCTCGATCGTAAACGTAGGGGCGGCGATCGTGAGAGTGATCGACGAGCGTTTTCTGCGCCCAGGCCGGCAGCCCCTCGAATCGGTTGTAGTCGTCTGGACGCCTTGCGCACGTGTTGAAACCCAGTTCGCGCCACACGACGAGCTGATCGAGAAACGCCTCGGCGCCAGAGGCCACACCCCACCAGCCCTCCCGCACACCGGTCGGCTTCGCCCCGAGCTTTCCCATATTCCACTGTTCGTGTCGCATGACCGCGTCGAATACCTCATGGGCCGAGATGTGCCCGAAGTGGAGGTACGGCGACAACCGGCTCGTGCCGCGATCGTCCGGATGACTCTGATGTTCGTGATAGGTCGCCAACCGACGGCCCACGAACGTACGAAGCGCGCGCTGCGCAGCTGATGACCCACCCTGAATCGACACACACGACACAGCATGATCGATGGGCAGCGACGCCAGCTCCGACACCGAACCTTCGAGCAGTTCAGTCGAGACGCCGGGCCAGCGCTCGAGCACATCAACAGACAACGAAGGCAGTCGCGGCGGCAGCCGAGCAAACTGCGGCTTCGTCGACGGCCCCGACGCCAGGTGGCTCCGCAACGTTCCCTGCATGAATCGACGGAGGTGCACCGCCGCTGGATATGCTCGCGGAACCGACGCCAGTGGAAGCAGGCCGTTGCCATCCACTGTTTCAAGTCGCACGGTGAGGCGACGAGCGGCCGCACTCACAGCCTTCGGCAGAAAGAAACAGGGGAACTCGTCGGTCACCACCACCGCAGCGTCCTGCGCCATCCGGTCGAGCAGGCCCTTGCCCGCCCCGATTGCGGGCTCGACGTAGGGAAAGTACTGAACCGGCGAATTCTGGAAGGCGCGCCGATTGTCGGACATGCCGTCAATGACGAACCGGTGCAGTCGGTCCGACGCGAACGGATAGTTCACTCGAAGCGCCTCGAGTACCACGAGGGGAAGCCCGAGCTCGATCGCCCAGGCCATCGCCCTGTCGAGCGCAAAGTTCGACGTTGCGCGTCGCGCCGCAATCATCCAGTACAAGACGAAACGTCCCGATGGACGGACCGGTCGGTCATTGGCGCTGCGGACGCGCAGTGGTGGGGCTCCCCCGCGGAAACCATCGAAAGTGAGCGGCATCTAAACGGTTAGACTCTCAATATGAGCGATGAGATCTTTCCGATTCGCAAGTCGGACGCGGAGTGGGCAGCAACGCTGACCCCGGAACAGTACCGCGTGCTTCGCCAGCATGGCA
>JBEBGB010000699.1:0-2898 GCA_040081675.1 Vicinamibacterales bacterium | reverse complement strand
AAAGGCGCGCTGTCCAAACGCGAACTGATCGAGACGTTCGGCGCGAAGCTGCGTCGGGGCGTTCAGGAGAGCCTCGGCAACCCAGGCGGCATCGATGGTGCCGTCTTTCGTCAGGTTTCTGAGCAGACGCTTCGAGTCGTGCGGCACGTCCACGCCGTCGAACGCCTGCGACCAGAACGCCCGCCACGACGGTGCGACCGGAACGCCGCGCTCATCGGCTCTGATGCGCGTGAGCATCACGATCGCATCGTCTGGTGGACGGCTGAACGGCCGCTCGGGAACACCCCAACCTGGGAACACCTGGACGGCGTTCAGGAGAGACTTGAACCGATTCAGTCGGCGCTCGCGATCAGCGATCGACAGGCCCAAGGCAAACGCGCGGCTGCTGGCATCGAGCTGTGTAACCGAGTCATAGAGATAGGCCACGCGACCTTCGCGGCGGGAGAACAACTCGCGGATGAAACGGTCTGGACTGGCAGCCGGTTCATCCACGACGGCTTCCCACAGCGGCAAAGCTGGCGCTCCGCCCGGCACGAGCACCGCGTTGTGCCGGATGCGGAGACTGCCGCCGAATGCGGCAAACACCGGCGCGTTCTGTTCGTACAGCCTGCGCAGGAGCGCTGGCTGTTCCGCGAGATAGTGCAACGTCTCATCGTCAAGTGCCGCGAGGCCGTGGCACAGGAGAGCGGCGGACCGATCCTGAATGACAGCCGAGAACAGGCTCTCCGAGGTGATTGGACGTTGAAAGACGGCGGCGCTCCAGATCTCGGGCGCGAGCGGCAGCGGAACTGTCTCGGTCGGCACGTCGATGCGCACCGACGCGCCACTATTCAGCCGCGTGACGATCTGGTCGAGGTCGAATCCCAGTGCCGCCAATAGCTGCACTCGCTCCGCCGCTTCTCTGTCACCTGTCTGGATGACGGAGAAGATCTTGTTCCTCTCCGTCAGCTTCAGCCCGATGACGTCGAGAAAGCGCTGGAGTCGCTCGCGATCGTTCTTCTGAACGGCGAGCGACAAGCTGAGGCCAGCACCCGAACGCTGGGCGGCGGCCAGAGCCGTCCGCAGGCGATCGGCCGCGTCGAGGTGGGCGGCCACTTGCGCGCGAAGGGCGTCGCTCGATGCACTCTTGCCTTCGGGAGCGTCGTAGATGGCGCGCACCAGCTCGGTCATGAAGCGCGCGCGCTCCGGCACTGGATCGATACCGAGCGCTCTCGACAGCGCCGCCGTTCCCCCAACGACTGGCACGTTCTCGACCGGCGAGTCCGCACGAACGTCCCTCGAACATGCGACGACGCATGCACAGACACAGACGCCGAACGCCATCAGGCGGCGGCTGGCAGTCCACACGAAGAGGGCCAGAGGCCGACGCGTCAGCGGCAGGGGCATGGGTGCGTCTGACGTTGCATAGGCAGAGCCGGAAATCGACTCCTATATACACCGAATGAACTCAGACACGTGGCCGAAACCTGATCCCGTTGGATGGACGCACGGCACGTCGTGTTCGATCGCCCGGACCCCGTCGTTCTACCAGGGCAGCAACGACTTCCGCGTGCGCGTGAGACACGCCTCACGCTGGAGTGCATTCAGGAGGAACACGATGGCGCCGACACTCACGAAGTTCGAGGATCTCCCGTGCTGTCCGGTACTCGACACCGATCCGATCTGCGACGTCGTCGACTTACGGCGTCGCCTCGTCTTTCCGACACCTGTTCGCGGACCTCGAGAGCAGGCCTTGAAGGTCGAAGTGATCGTCCACACGCGTTTCACGCGGTGCTCGGGACCGATGGCGCTCGGGGACATCGCGTACACAACGACACTGCTGCCCGGCGAAAAGGTCCGACTGGCGACCACGGATCGCCGGAGCCGGTTCAGTTTCGACTCCGAATCGAAATTGAGCTACCGGAGCGAGCAGATCAGCGAGGAGCAGTACAGGCTCAGGGCGCTGCGCGCGCTCATGACCGACGAGAATGTGGTCGACCGCGGGAGCGACAACTACTCCGAGCAGGGCAAGTGGGACTTTCACGGCGACGCGAGCGGGTCGATCGGCTTCTTCTCCGCAGGCGCAGACGCGAACGCGCGCGGCAGCCACAGTGCCTCGAGCGCGAGCGACTATCTGCGCGAGCATCGCGCCCACGCCGAGATGGCCGACAGCCAGTCGGTTGAAGCGACCCGGCGCGCGCACTCGCTCAGCATCGGCGAAGTATCTTCACGGACGCACAGCCAGGGCGAGAGCGAAGATCACTTCGAGGCATCGTCGCGCGAGTTCACGAATCACAATCAGTGCCACGCGGTGACGTTCCTCTTCTACCGGATCAACAAGACCGAGACGATCAGGTTCGAGCTCATTTCGATTGAGCGACGTGTGCTCGACCCGGTGACGCCGATGCCGGTGCCGGCGAACCCGTTCCGTCCGCTCGGGCAGATCGCGACGATCCCGCAGGAGGTGCCGGCCACCAACGCGCAACGAGTCGCCGCCCTCGACCGCAGCATCGCGAGTGACCAGAAGGTGCAGGCACAGGCGCTGGCTGGGCTCCCGCGCGTCACCAATGGCGTGGCGCTCCTCTCGGTGAACAGAGCGGTGGCCGCGGGACTCGGAGATGATGCGCCTCTGGAGGACGCAGTCCGGGCGAAGGCGCTCGCCTTTGTCGACGAGCAGTTGGCGAAGCAGGGGCTGCTCGACAAGCCCGGCGGCGTGGCGAGCCCGAAGGCCAAGGCCGACATGGGTTACGAGCGCAAGACGTCGATTCCGACGGCCGGCGTCGTCGTGAAGACATGCCTCGACGGCTGCAGCGCGTGCGAGCCGAATCTCGAGAAGAAGATCGAGCTGGAGCTGGCGCATCTCGAGCTGCAGAACAAGCTGCTGGCGCGGCAGATCGAACTCCTCGAGAAGTCGCAGGA
>JBEBGB010000698.1:0-2899 GCA_040081675.1 Vicinamibacterales bacterium | reverse complement strand
CGGTGGCAACGATCCCGGCTCGATCACCAACGCGACCGAACTGGCGAATTCATTCCTGATGCCGCGCGGCTACACGATGGTGTGGAGCGGATGGGACTTCTCGGCGGGCGCCGACAATTCAGACTTCGTGACGACGATGACGTTTCCAGTCGCGAGGAACAAAGACGGGTCGTCCATCACAGGCCCCGCGTACGAATACATCGTCAGCCAGGGTACGTCATACGAGCTCAGTTACCCGGCGGCCACGACAGATCAGGCCAGGGCCACACTGACACACCGCGCCAGGCTGAACGATCCGCCGACAACGGTTCCAGCCACGGGGTGGCAGTACAACGCGGACGGCACCGCGATCAGCTTGTCGCCGGCCGGCACACGATTCGTGGCGGGCGACATCTACGAGTTCTCGTACACGGCGAAAGATCCGACGGTGAATGGTCTTGGCTTTGCGGCGATTCGCGACTGGAACGCGTTTCTCAAGTACGAGACGAAGGACGGGTCCGGTAATGCCAATCCGCTGGCCGGTGACGTCACACGGATCTACACCGAGATCTCGTCGCAGCCCGGGCGCATGCTCAACGACTTCCGGAATCTTGGCTTCAACCAGGCCGAGAACGGGAAGAAGGTATTCGACGGCATGATGCAGTGGATCGCCGCCGGCGACGGCATCAACATGAACTACCGGTTCTCGCAGCCGGGCCGCACCGAGCGCAACCGCCAGGACCACCTGTACGTCGAAGGCGTGTTCCCGTTTGCCAACGTGTCGACGACCGATCCGTTCACCCGCAAGACGGCCAGTCGCTATGACAGGTGCATCGTTTCCAAGACCTGCCCGCTCGCCATGGAGATCTTTTCGGCCAACGAGTACTGGGTGAAGGCCGCATCTCTCCTTCACACCGATCCGACGGGGACCAGGGATCTGCCGGATTCGCCGTACTCGAGAAACTACTTCATCTCGAGCCATCAGCACGGAACGGGCAATGCGACGACGAAGGGGGCGTGCCAGCAGTTGCAGAACCCGCTCGACTCGGGGCCGATTCAGCGCGCGCTGTTCATGGCGCTGGACGAATGGTCGACGAAGGGCACGTTGCCGCCGTCGGCCGAAGTCCCGCGGTTGTCCGACCGGACGCTGGTGGCTTCGTCGGCGACCGGCTTCCCGACGATTCCCGGCGTGATGAACAACGGTCTCAAGACGACCCGGTATCTGCTGAATTACGGACCGGACTTCTACACGACCGGCATTGCGACGATCAATCCTCCGGCGGTCGCGGCGCCGTATCAGGACAATCCAGCCAACGGCAAGATCTATCCGAGCTTCGTTCCGAAGACCGACAGCGACGGTAACGACATCGCCGGCGTGCGGTTGCCGGACGTGACGGTGCCGCTTGCCACCTACACCGGCTGGGCGCTGCGTGGCGGCGCCCAGGCGGGCGACGGATGTGAAGCGGCTGGCCAGTACATCCCGTTCGCGAAGACAAAGGCCGAACGTACGGGCAGCGGCGACCCGAGGCTCTCGATCGAGGAGCGGTATCTGGGCTTGTCGTCGTATGGGCGCGCTGTGAGGAAGGCGATCGACGACCTGGTCGCGCGGCGGCTGATGCTGCGCGAGGATGTCGAGAGCAACGTCGCGCGTCTGCTGCAGGCCGGCAAGGCGACCGGCGCGATCAAGGACGGGCCGAAGGCGACGGCGTCACCATAGAGGGGTGCGGCGGCGTCAGCGTGTGCCAGCTGCGCTGAGCGCCTTCACGACGAGCACGGGCAGCAGGGCGAAATCTCCTTCTGCGCCTACAACACCGGCATCGGCTGGCGCAACATCATCGAGAAGATGCACATGACAGCCACCCTGACCAAGTGGTACGAAGATCACGGGCGTCATGAAATCTTCGCCGGCAACCATGGTGGTGTACGGCCGATAGCATCGGGCTCGGAGAAAACACGATCGATGAGGCGACGATTCACGCTCTCGGCCCTCGTCGTGATCTACGGAACGGTCGTAGCCGCGGCATCTGGAGCCCCGCAGCAGGGCGACGCCAGGCAGGCACCACCGGACGGCCGCGGCGAGGCGCGCGCGGCTGCCTATCTCGTCACCGAGGTGCCCAAGTGGCGGCGTGAGCACGCGTGCTACTCCTGCCACAACAACGGGGACGGTGCGAGGGCGCTACTCGCAGCCTCACGTGCCGGTCAGTCTTTCGTCGGCGCGTCCGTCGGCGCCTCCGTTGACGCCGCGCTCGACGACACACTCACGTGGCTGAGCGCGCCGGAGCGCTGGGACGCGAACGCACGGCGCGGCGGTTCTGAGGAGCTACCGCTCGGCCGCATCCAGTTTGCGTCGGCGCTGGCGGCAATGTCGGTCACAGGCCGCGCGGTTCCGATGTCCACGCTGGATCGCGCCGCGGCGTTGGTCGTGCCCCACCAGCAGGCCGACGGATCGTGGTGGCCGAACCCGTCCCAGACGCTCGGCACGGCCACCGTCTACGGCCGCGCGCTGTCCACGGCGCTCGCGAGACAGGCAGTCGCGAAGAGCTCCACGATTGCCGCACAGTCCTCACGCATCAAGGCAGACCAATGGCTGCGAGGTGCCCAGCCCGTCACCGTGCTCGACGCGTCGTCAATCCTCGTCGGTCTCGAAGACGCGGCAGACGAGGCTGCCACCGCGCAACGCGCGCGATGCTTCGAGATCCTGAAGCAGGGCGAGGCGCCCGGGGGCGGCTGGGGACCCTACGTCACATCGCCGCCCGAAGTGTTCGACACGGCACTTGCGATGCTGGCGCTCACAGCGTCTACTCGACCGGCCGCGAGCTCCGCGCGAGAAGACCGCGACGCCGCATTGAAGCGGGGTCGCGAGTACCTGCTCGAGGCGCAGAACATCGACGGCAGTTGGACGGAGACGACCCGTCCATCG
>JBEBGB010000697.1:0-2901 GCA_040081675.1 Vicinamibacterales bacterium | reverse complement strand
CGTGGCTCGGATTTCTCTTCCGTCGCGAGCCTCAACGAATGCCCATAGTTACTTCACTGATCGTGCTGCCAATCGTGGGCGCGCTGCTGCTGTTCCTGCTGCGCGACGATGAGGCGAACGAGGGGTTGATTCGCAACATCGCGCTGGCCGTGTCGTGCGTGGTGTTTGCAGCCACCCTGCTCATGTGGGCGCGTTTCGACCCCACGTCGGCCGACTTCCAGTTCGTCGAACGACACGCCTGGATTCCCGCCTTCGGCGTGAGTTACGCCGTTGGTGTCGACGGCATCAGTCTGCTGCTCATCGTGCTGACCGGATTCCTGACGCCCATTGCCCTGCTGTGTTCATGGGAGTCGGTCCACAAGAAGACGCGCGCGTTCTGCATGTTCATCCTGCTCCTCGAGAGCGCGATGATTGGTGTGTTCGTCTCGCTCGACCTGTTCCTGTTCTACGTGTTCTGGGACGCCATGCTCATCCCGATGTACTTTCTCATCGGGATCTGGGGCTACGACCGGCGCATCTACGCCTCGATCAAGTTCCTGCTTTACACCATGGCGGGCAGCGTGCTGATGCTGTTGGCCATTCTGGGCCTGGCGGTGTTGCACAGCACGCAGACGGGCAGTTACAGCTTCGACCTGCTCAAGCTCTACGAACTGTCGATCCCCTCGTCGACGCAGTTCTGGTTCTTCCTGGCGTTCGCGCTGGCCTTCTGCATCAAGGTGCCGCTGTTCCCATTCCACACCTGGTTGCCTGACGCGCACGTGCAGGCGCCAACGGCCGGCTCGGTCATTCTGGCCGGCGTGCTGCTGAAGATGGGCACCTACGGCCTGGTGCGGTTCGCGTTCCCGCTGTTTCCGGAAGCCGCCGCGCAGTTCGCCCCCTATCTGGCGATCCTCGCAGTGATTGGCATCATCTACGGCGCGCTCGTCGCGATGATTCAGCCGGACATGAAGAAGCTCGTCGCCTATTCGAGCGTCAGCCACCTTGGCTTCGTGGTGCTCGGCATTGCGGCGATGAACACCTACGGCCTGCAGGGCGCGGTGTACCAGATGCTGAACCACGGCATCAGCACTGGCGGGCTCTTCCTCATCGTCGGCATGCTGTCTGACCGTCGCCACACACGACTCATCTCCGAGTTCGGCGGATTGAAGAAGGTGACGCCGAGGCTTGTGGCCGCGTTCCTGATCGTGACGCTGTCGTCGATCGGGTTGCCCGGATTGAACGGCTTTGTTGGCGAGTTCCTGATTCTGCTCGGTGCCTTCGCGTGGAAGCCGGTCTTCGCCGCCTTCGCCGCAACGGGCGTCATTCTCTCGGCCACCTACATGCTGTGGATGTTCCAGCGCGTGAACTACGGGCCGGTCAGCGAGAAGAACGCATCGCTGCCAGACCTGAAGCCGCGAGAGTTGGCGATTCTGGTACCGGTTATCGCGTTGACTGTCGTCATGGGTGTGCTGCCGAATCTGTTTCTGAAGCCGATGGCGCCTTCCATCGAGCGCGTCCTCGGACAGATGCGACGTGGCACTCAGATTCGCGTGCAGACCCAGCCGCCGGTCTCACCCAGCGTGTCGCTGGCCCTGGTTGGTGAGACGAAGACCGAGGTGGCCCGATGAGCATGGACAACATTCACGCCATCGTGCCGCTGTTGTGCGTCGTCGCGGCCGCGATTGCGGCGATGGTGGCGGAAGCGTTCCGCACGCCAGGCGAGCGGATGCCCATCGCGCCTCTCGGCATCATTGGTCTGGTTGGCGCCGGCGCTTCGTCGTTGCTGCTCTGGAATCATCGGGCCGAGAGTTTCGGCGTCGTCGTTGCCGACAACTATGCGTTGTTCGTCATCTGGACGCTGATCATCGTGGGCATTCTGTCGCTGGCGCTCTCGGGGCCGGTTGTCGAGCGAGAAGGACTCCCGTCGGGTGAGTACTACGCGCTCATGCTGTTCGCGCTGAGCGGCATGATGCTCATGGCGATGGCCACCGATCTGCTGGTGATCTTTCTGGCGCTCGAAGTGCTGTCGCTCGCGATCTACGTGCTCACCGGGATTCGACGCGACTCCGCCGTCGCCGTTGAAGCCTCGTTCAAGTACTTCCTGCTGGGCGCGTTTGCGAGCGCGTTCTTCCTCTACGGCATCGCGTTCACCTATGGCCTGACCGGCAGCACGCGGCTCGACCGCGTGGCCTCGCTGTTCTCGTCGGCCTCGTCGTCGCCGGGCCCGCTGCATCTGGTGGCTGTTGGTCTGTTGCTTGTCGGCTTCGCCTTCAAAGTGTCCGCAGTGCCGTTCCACATGTGGACGCCGGACGCGTATGAAGGTGCGCCGCCGTCGGTCACCGGCTTCATGTCCACGGGAGTGAAGGCCGCGGCCTTCGCGGCGTTCGCGCGTGTGTTCCTCACGGCCTTCGAGCCGTTGCACGCTGACTGGGCCCCGGTGCTCTGGGTGATTGCCGCAGCGACGATGATTCTCGGGACGGTGGTCGGCGTCGCGCAGTCGAGTCTCAAGCGCATGCTGGCGTACTCGAGCATCGCGCACGGCGGGTATCTGATTCTGGCGTTGGTGGCCGCGAACGACGTCGCCAAGAGCGCCATCCTCTTCTACCTGCTCGTCTACGCGGTGACGAACCTCGGGGCCTTCGGCATCATCGGCGTGCTCGAGACCGCCGATCGACCGCGCGATCAGGTGAGCGACTACGCAGGTTTGTGGGCAGAGCGTCCGGGCCTTGCCGCACTCATGACCATCTTCCTGCTCTCGCTCGGCGGCTTTCCGCCTTTCGGCGGCTTCATCGGGAAGTGGTGGATCTTCACGGCGGCGATGTCGGCGGGCTACTCGTGGCTGGCCATCATTGGTGTGCTCACGAGTGTGGTGTCGGTCTACTTCTATCTGCGCGTGGTGATCATGATGTACATGACGCCCGC
>JBEBGB010000696.1:0-2902 GCA_040081675.1 Vicinamibacterales bacterium | reverse complement strand
ACCTCGGCGAAAAGGTCACCGACGCGGTGATCACCGTGCCGGCGTACTTCAACGACGCGCAGCGTCAGGCGACCAAGGACGCCGGGCAGATCGCGGGTTTGAACGTCCTCCGCATCATCAACGAGCCGACGGCGGCAGCCTTGGCGTACGGCCTCGACAAGAAGAAGGACGAAACCATCGCCGTGTACGACTTTGGCGGCGGCACGTTCGATATCTCCGTGCTCGAGGTGGGCGAGGGCGTCGTCGAGGTGAAGGCCACCAACGGCGACACGCATCTGGGTGGTGACGACCTCGACGACCGCATCATCGAGTGGCTCGCCAGCGAGTTCAAGAAGAGCCAGGGCGTCGATCTGTCCAAAGACCGAATGGCCCTTCAGCGCCTCAAGGAAGGTGCGGAGAAGGCGAAGATCGAACTCTCGACTGCGCTCGAAACCGAGATCAATCTGCCGTTCATCACGGCGGACCAGACCGGTCCGAAGCATCTGCAAATCAAGCTGACGAGGGCACGTCTCGAGCAACTGGTCGACGACTTGCTGCAGCGGACGATGGGGCCGGTGAAGCAGGCGCTGGCCGACGCGGGCGTCGACCCCAGGAAGATCGACGAGGTCGTCCTGGTCGGTGGCTCCACGCGCATGCCGAAGGTGCAACAGCTCGTGAAGGAGTTCTTCGGCAAGGAACCGCACAAGGGGGTGAACCCCGACGAGGTCGTGGCTGTTGGAGCCGCGATCCAGGGCGGCGTCCTCGCCGGCGAAGTGAAGGACGTGCTGCTGCTCGACGTCACGCCGCTGTCGCTCGGCATCGAGACGCTCGGTGGCGTGCTGACGACGCTGATCGCGCGGAATACGACGATTCCGACGCGCAAGAGTGAGGTGTTTTCGACGGCGACCGATAGCCAGACCAGCGTCGAAGTGCACGTGCTGCAGGGCGAACGTCCGCTTGCGCGCGACAACCGAACGCTTGGCCGATTCCACCTGGTTGGTCTTCCGCCGGCACCGCGTGGCGTACCACAGGTCGAGGTCGCATTCGACATCGACGCTAACGGCATCGTCAATGTGACGGCCACCGACAAGGCCACCGGCAAGGAGCAGAAGATCACCATCAGCGGCTCCAGTGGTCTGTCGAAGAACGAAGTCGACCGCATGGTGACGGACGCGGCGGCGCACGAGGCCGACGACAAGCAGCGGCGCGAAGTCATCGACGCACGCAATCAGGCCGACCAGCTGGCGTATCAGGCGGAGAAGACCGTCAACGAGAACCGCGAGAAGCTGCCGGCCGGCGAGGTGTCGAAGGTCGAGGCCGCGATTGAAGCCGCGAAGAAGGCGGCGCAGGGCGACGACCTGGCGGCCATCAAGCGGGCCACCGACGACCTGCAGCATGCGACCCACGCGATCAGTGAGTTGCTCTACAAGACGGCGCAGCCGGGTGGACCGGGTGCGTCAACTGCCGGCGGCTCCGGCAGCACCGAGTCGAACGTCAAGGAAGGCGAAGTGGTCGACGCGGAGTACGCGGAGACGCGGTAATCAAGGGCAGGCGGGGCAGGCGGGGCAGGTTGGGCAGGCAAGAGCGTAAGACGCAGTTCCTGTCCGGCCCGCCTAGCCCGCCCGGCCAGGCCTGCCTGCCGTAATCGAAGGGAGAAAAGACATGGCTATCGTTCGTTGGACCGACCCGTTCAAGGAGTTTGCACACATGCAGGACCGACTGAGTCGCGCGTTTTCGGACGCCTACGGCCGGAGCGATGAAGGGCTCTTCTCGTCCGGGTCGTGGCTGCCTCCGGTGGACATCTATCAGAACGGCGAGCACGAGCTCGTGCTGAAGGCCGAGTTGCCAGATATGGCGCGCGAGAGCATCGACGTCACCGTGGTCGACGGGACGCTCACCATCAAGGGCGAGAAGAAGCTGTCGTCCGAGGTGAAGGAAGAACACTTTCACCGCGTCGAACGCCGATACGGCACGTTCAGCCGCAGCTTCTCGCTGCCGCCGACCGTGGACGCTGCCAAGGTGGGGGCCGAGTACAAGGACGGTGTCCTCACCGTGAAGCTCCCGATGCGCGAGGAATCGAAACCTCGGCAGGTGAAGGTCGACGTCGCCGCCGCGTAAGCGCGGATTGATCGACGGTCGTAATCCGTACAGGCGAGTGCTGGAGGGGCCGCGAGCGGTTCGCGCGCCCCTCACACTCTTTTTGCCTGCGCGCACTGCGTGTTAGGCTTGATTTCGGTCTATGGAAGACGCACCTGATTCCGTCACCGAGAACAGTGTGAGCGACGTGTCGGACGTACCGGAGCAGCCTCCGGTGCCGCTCGAGCCAGCCGTTCCCATTACCAGCCGATTTCTCTACGTAGACGTCGCCGCCATGCGCGCCAAGCAACTGCGCCGTGGAGCGCGGCTTCGCTACGACACCGAGCCAGGCTTGACGGCGCCGAAGAAACCGGAACGCATGGCCATGGAAGAAGTCCGACGCTGCCTGGTGCAATACACGATTCCTGTGTGGCGCGGCGTCGGCAACATGCCTGGCAGTGAGGCCTGACATTCGAGGCAGTCGGCTCGGTGACCCTCGGACACTTTAGACGGCGGTTCGCTCGGGAACCTCTCCGACGCGACTCTGTCGCTGTTCGTCACTTACGCGAGCGACTCTGGATGCCAGCGCAGGCCGAGATTGACGATGCGCTGAATGAGCGCGTCGTACGGCAGGCCGGCGCTCTCGGCTGACGCCGCGAAGTCCTCGCCCTTCGCGATCTGCGGGTTGGGATTGGCTTCGATGACCCACACCCGTCCCTGCACGTCCAGACGCAAGTCGATCCGTGCATAGCCACTCAGTTCGAGCGCGCGATAGCTTCGTTTGCAGATGTGCTGAATCTGCTCGGCCACCGGCGCCGGCAGGTCGCGAGCCGCTCCGCTCTGGATT
>JBEBGB010000133.1:0-10929 GCA_040081675.1 Vicinamibacterales bacterium | reverse complement strand
GGACGGTCGGGTCGGTCGGGTCGGTCAGCTCGGCTGCGTGCTCGACGTTTCGAGAATCCGCCGTTGCAGGCCGACGCTGCTCTGCGCGACCGCGAGTTCCAGCCCCCGGCGACGAACCTCGTCGCGTGTTGCGAGAGGCAGGAGTTCGCTCTTCTGGAGGTAGAGAGCGGGCAGCCACCAGACGTCGCCTCGGTCGAGAGCGATGGCGATCGCCTCATTCACGATCGACGCTGCGCGCGCGCGGTCCCCGGCACGAAGGTAAGTGTCAGCGAGCAGCGACAGGTAGAACGCCCGGCGCGCCTGCGCGCGTATTTCATCCAGCCGCGTCAGCGCCGATTCGATGACCTCGATACCTTCTGCCGGTCGCTCACGACCGCGCACCCACCCGATGAGGATGTGACACCAGTCTCCGTAATACGCAAATCCATTGCGTTCACAGAGCGCGACCGCAGCCTGCGCGCACTCGAGCACTCGCTCGGGGTCGCGACGCATGTGATGCAGCATGCCGGCGTAGGCGAGCGCTACGGTCTGGCTGTAGGGGTGGTCTTGCCTGTGCGCCAGCGCGACGCCGTGGTCGGCGTGGGCCAATGCGGCGTCCTCTTCACCGAGCAGCCACAGTGCATGCGAGTACCAGGCATGCGCGAACACACCGAGGTCGGAACCAAGGGCCGAGCGTTGTGGGTGCCGTTCGTCGTACGCGCTCAACGACGCTTCGAAGTGAGCTCGCGACGGCTCGAGCTCTCCGACACTCATCAACAACCCGCCCATTGCGTGGTGCGCCTCGCAGCGGCAGGACGGATCGTCGGCGCTGCGCTCGAGCGCTCTCTCTGCCGCTTCCCGCGCACCCTTCAAGTCGCCGAGCATGAATCGGTGCGTGAACGCGACCCACAGCCAACGCACAGGGACTTCTCCGCCGTCGCTCGACCCTGATAGCAGAAAGACGCGCTCGAGATTGCCCTCGATATCAGGAGCGGCATAGCCGCGAGTGGAGTTGAGAACGACCGACAGGTTGGACCGCAGCCCGAGTTCCTGCTCGTCGCGATCGCGTCCAGGCGGCAGTGTTTCGAGCAGCGCCAGCGCCTGCGTCAAACAGCGGATCGCCTCCTCGTTCGCCGAGACGCGTGTCGCGACTGCGGCAGCACGCTCGAGGAACGGCACGGCACGCGCCGCTTGACCGCCGCGATCGAGGTGTCCTGCGATGGACGCGCTCACCTCGTCCAGGCGATTGGCGAAGAGCAACTCCATGGCCTGTGCGATACGCCGGTGAATGAGGCGTGCGCGGGCCGGACCAATGAAGCTGTACGCAACCTCGCGGATACGGTCGTGACTGAAGTCCCATCGTTCGTCAGCCTGCACGCGAACGATGTGGCGCTGCCAGAGTTCATCAACCGCGCGGACCAGGGCGTCCTCTTCCAGGTCGCTGACCTGGGCGAGCATGTCGAACCGGAAATCGCGTCCCAGGGCCGCGGCGACCTCCGCGGTCGACCGAGCCTCAGTCGATAGCAGGGCCAATCGAGCGGCCACGACCGACTGCACTCGCGACAGCGCGTTGTCCACAGACGCGCCTGGCTCCTGCGCCAATTCCATCCGACCGCGTTCGACGATGAAGAGCGGATGGCCCTCGGTGTCGCGATACGTGCGGGCCAACGTCTGGTCGTCGAGAGCATGCTCGGCCACGGCACCGGCTAACTGCGCGGTGGCCTCCTGGTCGAGCGGGCCAAGCACCACGGCGGTCAGCAAGGCGTCGCGTTCGAGCTGTCGCAGGAGACGCAAGAGGGGCGGGTTGTCTTGCTCCTCCTCGGCTCGCACCGTGGCCACCACGAGGCAGCGCGTGCCTGCGGCCGCACGCAAGAAATACTGAAGCCACTCGATGGTGTCTGCATCTGCCCATTGCAGATCGTCGAGCACCATGGCGATCGGCGCGGCTACGCGAAACGCCTGCGCCAACGACTCGAAGAAGCGCAGACGCTGCCAGCTTTCCAGTTGCCCATCCGGCGCGGGCAGTTCAGGCCGCGCAGAGATGGCTCCAGGGTGCAACCGCGCCACGTCCGTCAACTTCGAGGCATCCAGCTTCGCCAACGGTGCCCGAAGCGCATCGCTCTTGAGCCACGAGGCAATCGGCGCATACGCAAGGCTCCCCTCGCCTCCGTAACTGCGTGCGGTGACCGCCGTGATCCCCTGAAGTCGGCACCAGTCCACGAGTTCCTCAGCGAGCCTCGTCTTGCCGATGCCGGCTTCTCCACGAATGACCAAGAGTCCAGGCCTACCGCCCTCGGCGGCCCGCCACGCACTCAATGCGGCGTGCCACTCAGCGCTGCGGCCAACAAGCGGATAGACCGACGTCCGCGGAGGCGCCGGCGCGATCGGCACCGCGGCATCGAGGTCCAGAATCTCGCGGTAGGTCATGCGCGTGGCGGCGCTCGGCTGAACCCCGAGCTCTTTCTTCAGCAGAGCCGCGCACTGCTGATAGAGATGGAGCGCCGCAGCGCGTTCGCCGCGACGGGCATGACACCGCATCAGTGCGCACCACGCTGGTTCGTCCAGCGGATCGAGTCGAAGCAGCTGCTGTGCAACTTCGATGGCGTCGCCGTACGCGCGGTCCTGCTCGAGCACGCCGACGAGCCGAGCCAGAACGCTGCGTGCGGTCTGACGACATCGCTCGCGGTCCACTTCGATCCACTCGGCCGTGCAATCTGGCAGGAGGTCGCCCTGGTATAGCCGTGCCGCTTCTCGGAGCGCGACGTGGTCGCCGTTTGCGCCGTTCCTGGCCGCAGCCTCGAAGGCGAGCAGGTCGACCTCAGTGCGCGTGCTGCCGCGCCAGGCAAGCGTCCGCGAACCCGCTTCGATCAGCGCGTCCAAGGCCGGCCATCCGTCCCGGAGGTGGTGCAACTCGCGGCGGAGGTTGGTCAGGGCTTGCGAGTCGCTCGACTCAGCCCAGACGGAGCCCGCGATTCGCTGACGCGGGATGGGTGCGTTGCGCGCGTGAAGGATCAGAAGCGCAATGAGCTCTTGCTGTCGAAGGCTCGGCGGACGGACCTCGCTTCGACCATCGGTAAAGACGCGGAAACCGCCAAGCAGTTCAACCGTGAGCGCCGGACCAGCCACCACGTAAAGAGTAGCGCGCCTCTACGCCCGGCACGATTTGGAACTGGTTAGACTGTGTTTGAAACCTGGCACACGACGCGAACGCGATGCCAGCTCTGCTGACTAGGGCGCGAAAAATTGCTCCGATGGATCGAGTCCCATCGTCGCGCCCCTGACGAAGCCATGCGCCCAGCTCGCTGCGCGGCTCAGGTTTCGGCGCCCGCGGAGCCGCGCAATGCTCATGACAGCCCACCTGAGTTCTGTGCCGAAGGTGCGCACGCCCAACCGAATGGCCCGCAGGTCGCGCGCCCTCGAATGCTTGCCGAGGACCGCACCTTCACCGAACCAGTAGTCTCGGATGAGCCGCTCGCCGCTCCCATCCGTCGTCGAACGGGCGCCCCAGTGCACCACTGGGTTGTCGGGATCGCGGACGACCGCGAAGCCCGCCGCAAGCGCTCGATAGTAGAGGTCGAACTCTTCGCAGCTTCTGAATAAAGCGCCAGGTCCGAGCAGCTCGTCGAACCCGGCGACCTGGTCGAACAGGGCGCGGGTCGCGAACATGTTCGCGCCCGCACCTGCTCGCACTTGAGCAGCAGCGAGACCACGGTGCACTTCGAAACCCGGAGGCATGAAGCTTGGAATCAGGCTCGTGGCTGGATCGTGGGGAGCCGCAGTGAGCGCGCCGAAGATGAGGCCCACGTCCGGCTGCGCGCGCAATCGCTCGACACCGTGACGGATCCATTCCGTCGGTACCGTGCAGTCGTCGTCGGTAAACGCCAGGATGCTTCCCCGCGCCCTGCCCAGACCAACGTTGAGCGCGGACGTCTTGCCCACTGCGTGACTGTGGACGATATGCAGACGCGGATCCGCAGACAGTGCCGTCGGCGTCGCGCTCTGATCGACGACGATCACTTCGAGCGACGAGTAGGACGATGCCAACAGGCTCGTGACGCACAGATGCAAGGCGTCCACGCGATCCCGCGTGGGGACCAGGACCGAAACTAATTCATCGCCAACGTTGGGCATCAGTGCCGGGAACTAACTCGTCTCGCAGTTCGTTCACTGCGGCAGCGATATTTCAGGCGACGGTCTTATCTCTATGAGTTGGCGCTCTTTCGCTGAAAGACGCTCAACGCCGTCAACACAGGCTGTGGAACGACGATGAGCATATCAGGATCGAGTTCATCTTGAACCCAGAGCAAACCCACATACGTCAACACGGTGGCGGGTATCGCGAGCACGGGATAAGGACGTAATAAAAAGCCAACCACGGCCATTCCCGCCGCAGCGCCAAGACACCGCACGAGCGTGCGCCCCAGTGATCGATCCAGCGGGCCAGCAGGCAGCAGCGACAACCCGAACGTCACCATCGCAATCTCGGCCACCACGACAGAGATGCAAACGCCAATGCTCCCGTTTGCAAAGCGCTGTTGTGCCCACGGAATGAGGATCGGATCGAGCGCCATGCTGACGACAACGCAGAAGCTTTGCGCCAGCGCCCATTTCCACTGGCGTCCACACGCGACCAAAAACGTGCCGACGATGATGCTGGTGTAGACGAGCAGGACATAGGCTGATAGCACGCTCAGCGTGCTCGCAGCCGGCGCATAGGCGTCGTCGCCGTAGATAAGTTCCACAATTAGCGGCGCGAAGATAGCGGTGCCTGTTCCGGCAAGAATGCCGAGCAGCGTGACAAAGCGCAGGCCCAACCGCACCATGGCGTTGCATGTTGGCCGATCAGTGTGCCAAAGGCGTGCAAGCGTGGGATAAAGCGCGAAAGTTAGTGTGGTTGCGGGAAAGATCAATACACCAGTAATGCGCGTCGCTGCGCTATACCAACCAAGTGCTTCTGGTGGCGCCAGCTTTGAGAGGAAGGTCGCGTCGATATACGGCTGAAGCTTCGCGACGATCTCCAGGACGACAAAACCGAATCCACCGCCAAGTAATGCGCGCAGTGCGGCTCCGTCGATTTGTGGTCGACCAATTCGAAGACGGAGGACGAACCACAGCTGTACGGCGGTCATGATTGCCGCGCCAATTACCTGGGCCGTAAGTGCCGCCTGCAAGCCGCCGCCGTTCAACACCGCGGTCGTTACGAGCGCTGCACTCGTCAAACTGCCGGACACCGTAGCCACCGCATGCCAATGCAGCTTCTCGAATCCGCGCACAACGGCACTGCACAGCGTGCCGATGCTCTGGAGCGCCATCTGGAAGCCGCACAACGTGAGCGCCAGCCGCACCGGCGGCTCGTAGTGCATCCACTCCGCAAACTGCGGAATGGCCAGAAGCGCGATGGCCGCGAAGACAATGCGCAGCACCAGGCCGGTGCCAAAGACGCGCGGCGCCGTTGAGCGATCTCGAGCGACTTCGGCCGCGACCTGAGTTGTGCCTCCCCATTCCACGAAGAGAAAGGCGAGGGTCAGGACTGTCGTGGCCAGGTACACCGCGCCGAAGTTACTGGCGCCCAGCGTACGCGCCAACAGCGCGTTGACGACCATGGACACCGGGGTCGTCACGAATTGCGAGGCGACGAGTGCGAAGGCGTTGCGTCCGATGAGTCGACCGGCGACCGTCTTGTCGGGCTCGCGCAGCGTCGGCACGGAGAAAACGGGAGTCTGCACGGTCTGGACGGCCATGGGTTACCGAAGACTAGCCTGCGACCCTGGCACCGCGCAGACGCGGCGCGTCTCGGCGGAGTTCAGCTTCGTCCTGACTCGGATGGCCTGACGGCACCATCGCCGCAGGACGACTGAGATCGGCGAGCGCTGGACTCGTGGACCACGTCGCGCCCTCACCACTCGCGGCTGCAGCACGCTCGGACAGGCGCGCTTCCCGCGCCCGCAGTTTGTCGGAGGCCGGCAGGCCCGCCAGCTTGACCAAGGCACGCCAGCGGTATGCCCAGTCATGCGAGAGCAGACTATTTGCGGCATTGCGCCGCGCCATGGCAGCAAGGCGGTCAGGCTCGGCGGCCAATGCAGACAACACCTTCCCGACATCCGATCCGTCGGGCGCAAGATCGACAACGGCGTCGTCCCATGGAAACAGTTGCCGGAACGCCGCCGAGTCGGCGCGCTCGCCAATCAGTACGCACCCCGCCGCTGCACCCTCGAAATAGCGGTACCCCACCTCCACCTGCCCGGCTGTCTCGTGTTGACTGTCGAACTTGGGCGGCGCCACAACAAAGTAGCGGCTGCGCTTGGCGGTGTTCGCAAGAAGGTCTCGATGCGCCGTGACATCGTAAACATCCGCTACCGACGCGCGGTACGTGTCATGGACGTAGTAGAACGGCGTCGACCGCGCGCGCCGAAGAAGCGCGTCGTGAATGCCTTCGCGTCTGCGACCGATGCTGTAGGCGTCGATCGGGCGTGACGTGGGCGACGGCGAGGCGTAGGGCGTGAAGCGTAGGGTGTCGACGGCGGCCGGCAGCCAGGTGACGGTTCGGCCCAGTGCTGTCGAGAGCACTGACGCCGTTTCCTGGTGAGTCACCAGAATGTGGTCGAACTGCCTGAACATCGGGAGCCAGTGACGATATTTTTGAAGCGACGTGGTCCAGATCTCGTCAATCCAGCACGCCGAGACGCGGCACCGATCCTTCCAGTTCTCGATTGCATTGACGTACAGCAGCTCTTCGTAGCTTGGACAGAACGCGACGAACAGATCGTAGTCGCGCTCGAGTCGCTTCGGCCGGAGCCCCGGGTTCAATCGGTGAGCCCGGTGCGACACGTCCCTGAAGATCACGCGGTTCAACCAGCGCTCACGCGCGCGGAAACTTGGCTTGGCCTCGAGACCGATGAGGTCGACATCGTCGACATCACAGAGGACGTCTTCGGCCTCGTACAGCCCACACTCGAACACCTTCCGCGAGAATGTGCGGGTCGTCGGCATGCAGATGCGCGCAGGGCGAGTCTCGTGTGCAGTCATGCGCGGACCGGGGTCGCCTGTTTCATGAGGATTTGCTTGAGGACGCCGCAGACGCGATCGACCTGATCTTCGGTCAGCACGAGCGCCGAGGGCAGGTTGAGTCCGCGCGAGCTGATGTCATACGCCACCGTGTTTCTCACGCGTGCCATCCCGGCCTGTGCGCTCCCGCTGTAGGCGGGAAGTTCGCTGAGCGGTGTGAAGAATGGCCGGGTATCGATGGCCTCTTCGTCGAACGCCGCCATCAATGCCCTGTTGGTGAGTCCGTACTCTCTATCGACCACGATGGACGCCATCCAGAACGTATGGAAGATTCCGGTCGGTTCCGCGTTCAGGCGGATACCCGGCACCTCGCGGAGCCGCTCAGCGTACCACCGGAATATCTGTCGCTTCTTTTCGACCAGTTCCTCGATCCGCTCCAGCTGGGCCAGGCCGAAGGCCGCCTGCATGTTGCTCATGCGGTACTTGAAGGCGACTTCGGTGTTGTAGAAGAACTTGAAGTTCGACTGCGTCCGGCCATGGTCGCGCAGCACGAGGCAGCGCTCGTAGAGGTCGGTCCGATCGGTGACGAGCATGCCGCCCTCACCAGTCGTCATGGTCTTGGTCCCGTGGAAGCTGAACGTGCCAACGTCGCCAAAGGTGCCCGCCGGCTGGTCGTGATACCGGCAGCCAATGGCTTGCGCCGCGTCCTCGACGATGGCGAGACGGTGCTCGGCGGCAACGGCACGTATCGCGTCCATGTCGGGCGTGAGCCCGTACAGGTCCACCGGCAAG
Source organism: Vicinamibacterales bacterium (assembly GCA_040081675.1). Classification (GTDB taxonomy): domain Bacteria; phylum Acidobacteriota; class Vicinamibacteria; order Vicinamibacterales; family CAVVIG01; genus CAVVIG01. Next base: position 3,153 of record JBEBGB010000133.1, on the reverse strand, counting down.
ACGGCTTTGGTGCGAGGCGTGACACAGCGCCGAATTGCCTCGGCCGAAAGGCACCAGGTCTCCTCGTCCACATCCGCGAACACCGGTGTCGCGCCGACGTAGGCAATGGGCGCCGACGTCGCAATCCAGGTCAACTCAGGAACAATGACTTCGTCGCCAGGACCGATGCCCAGTGATGCGAGCGACAGGTGCAGCGCAGCCGTGCAGTGCGGCACCGCGATCGCGTGTCGCACGCCGAGATAGCGCGCGAACGCCTCTTCGAACCGCTGAACATACCCACCGGCCTGCGCGTACCAGCCGTTGGCAGCGGCATCCGCGACGTACCGCACTTCGAGGTCGGTGACCCAGGGGCCGGCGACAGGTATGCGCGCCTTGTTCATCAGAGCAAGATCTCCAGGTCTGGAATCGGCACCACGAAGGCACCGCCCCATGTGCGGATGTGCGCCATCTGCTGCATGATTTCGTCTTTCAGGTTCCACGGCAAGATCAGCAGGTAGTCTGGACGCGTCTCGCGAATCCGATCGGGCGACTCGATCGGGATGTGCACGCCGGGCAGCATCTTGCCCTGCTTGTGTGGGCTGAGATCGACCGTGTAGTCCAAGAGGTCCGTTCGTACGCCGCAGTAGTTGAGCAACGTGACGCCCTTCGCCGGTGCGCCGTACCCGACCACTGTCTCACCACGATCGCGCGCGTCAATCAGGAACCTGAGCAGGCTGCGCTTTATGCGCTTGACCCGCTCCGAAAAGTCGCTATAGGTCGACAGGTCGTCCAGGCCCGCCGCAATCTCCTCGGCGTGCAGCGCCGCGACACTCGAAGATACCGGATGGGTGGCCGCGCTCTCGTGAGCGGCGAAGATCCGGAGCGAACCGCCGTGAGTCGGTAACTGCGCCACGTCGAACAGCCGGAGGCCGTGCGCCGCAAACACCTTCTCGACGGCGAGAAACGAGAAGTAGGAAAAGTGCTCGTGGTAGATGGTGTCGAACTGCGTCTGCTGCATCAACCGCAGCAGGTGCGGGAACTCCATCGTGATGACGCCTTCGGGCTCGAGGAGGATCTTCATCCCCTCCACGAAGTCGTGGAGGTCCGGCACGTGCGCCAGCACGTTGTTGCCGAGCAGCAAGTCGGCGTGGACGGCCTCGGCGCGCAGCGACCGCGCGGTGTCCGCGCCGAAGAAAGCAACGCGGGTCGGAATCCCTTTGTCCTGCGCGACGCGCGCGACGTTCGCCGCCGGCTCGATGCCCAGCACAGGTATCTGCCGCTCGACGAAGTACTGCAGCAGGTAGCCGTCGTTGCTGGCGATTTCAACGACCTGGCTGGCCGCGTCCAGACCAAGGCGCGCGGTCATGTGGCTGGTGTACGCCTCGGCATGCGCAAGCCAGCTTTGCGAGTAGGACGAGAAATACGCGTAGTCGCTGAAGATACCTTCCGGACTCTCGGCTTCGGGCAGCTGCACGAGGAAGCACGTGCCGCACACAAAGACGTGAAGCGGATAGAACGCCTCGGTTGCCGTCTGGTTTTCGACGGTGCGATACGAATTGGCGAGCGGGGACATGCCCAGATCGCAGAACGTGTGTTCGAGCGCACCACCGCAGTGTCTGCAGCGGCTGGGCGTAACGCCGTAATGGGTCATCGCGCTAGACCGAGTCCTTCCATGTCTTCCACGGCGCGCTGCCGGACTGCCAGAGTTCTTCGAGGTAGGCCTTGTCCCGCATGGTGTCCATGGCGTGCCAGAAACCCTGATGCGGATATGCACAGAGCTGCCCGTGACTGGCGAGCGCCTCGAGCGGTGCGCGCTCCCAGATCGTGTTGTCGTCTTCGATGTAGTCGAGCGCCTTTGGCGACAACACGAAGAAGCCGCCGTTGATCCAGCCGCCGTCGCCGGCCGGCTTCTCTTCGAAATGCGTCACCCGTCCGTGCGCGTCATCCATGAACAACGCGCCAAACCGAGCCATCGGACGCACCGCCGTCACCGTGGCCAGAGCCTTGTGGTCCTTGTGGAACTTCACCAGCGCCGCGATGTCGACGTCCGCCACGCCGTCACCATAGGTCAGGCAGAAGTCTTCGCCGTTCAGGAACCGGGCGGCGCGTTTGACACGTCCGCCGGTCATGGTGGCTTCGCCGGTGTCGAGCAGTGTTACACGCCAGGGTTCGACCGTCTGGTCGTGCACCACCATCTGGTTCTTCGCGATGTCGAAGGTGACGTTCGACATGTGGAGGAAGTAGTTCGCGAAGTATTCCTTGATGACATAACCCCTGTAGCCGAGGCAGATCACGAAGTCGTTGACCCCCGCCTCTGAGTACAGCTTCATGATGTGCCAGAGAATCGGCCGGTTGCCGATCTCGATCATCGGCTTTGGCTTCAGGGTCGATTCCTCGCTGATCCGAGTGCCTCGTCCGCCCGCCAGGATGACGGCCTTCAACCGAGCACCGCCACGCCTGCGCTGCGTTCAAGTGCTGGTCGTGCCGATACCCTTCTCGGCGCTTCTAAACTGAGTGCACGCGACGCCGCATCTGGAGAGTGTTCATGAAGGTCTTGGTCACGGGTCATCTTGGGTATATCGGCGTTGAGGCGGTTTCGCTGTTCAAGGCCGCCGGTCACGACGTCACGGGCCTCGACGTCGGGTTGTACGACGCGTGCGACTTCGTCAGCCCGCCTGACACGGTCGAGACGCTGCGGGTCGACCTCCGCGACGTCACGCCGGACCACCTGGCTGGCTTCGACGCGGTCGTGCACTTCGCCGCCCTGTCCAACGACCCACTGGGCGACCTCAATCCCGGGATCACCTACGACATCAATCAACATGCTTCGATCCGACTCGCCCGTGCGGCCAAAGAAGCCGGCGTCGGGCGATTCCTGTTCTCGTCGTCGTGCAGCCTCTACGGCGCCGGCGCCGACGAGCTTCTCGACGAACACGCCTCGTTCAATCCGGTGACCGCCTACGGCGAATCCAAGATTCGCGTCGAACAAGAACTCGCGAGCCTTGCTGACGCGTCGTTCTCGCCCGTCTATCTGCGTAACGCCACCGCCTACGGCGTCTCGCGGCGCCTCCGCGCGGACATCGTCGTGAACAACCTGGTCGGCCACGCCGTGACGACGGGGAAAGTGCTGCTTCAGAGCGACGGCACACCGTGGCGTCCGCTCGTGCACATTCT
>JBEBGB010000695.1:0-2904 GCA_040081675.1 Vicinamibacterales bacterium | reverse complement strand
CCGCCGGAATACCGATTGAACAGTGGCGGAAAGACTCTGAGCGGGAGCGCCGCCGCCATGAAGAGCGCGTGTCGTTGCAACGCGGTGAGGATCACGTCGCCGACGCGTTCCGCGATCGGGTGTGCCTCGGACAACTGACGATTGTGTTTCACACGTGACGACTGTGGGCCGGCCGTGACGCGTCCATCCACCCAATCGGCGCTGTGGAGTGCCTGACGGGCCGCGTCGACTTGCTCCGGCGTCAGCACATCAGGAATGTGCAACAGCATCGGTGCCCCTTCGCTTCAGTCCGAACGACGCCCAGACCGACCAGTTCAAGAGCCGCCGACACGCGAGGGCCAGTCCGGTGTAGACGAGGAACATGCCACCGAGGCAGCCCAGGCCAGCCACGATCTGGCCCGGGAGCCCACCCAGTTCTCCGGTGTGCCCAAAGCGCATCCAGCCGCGCGCTCGCTGGCCCAGGTTCTGATCCACGTACGGTTGCCACTGCACGACGTCGGCGGTGCGGCCGTCGAGCGTCAGCTGGTTGCGCGCCATGGGGTTCCAATGTGCACCGTCAGTCAGCGTGAACGCGACTGGACCACCGTCGCGGTTCGGCAAGCGAAACGACAACTGACTCCACGTCGGCATCTGCTGTTCGGCGCGAGCCACGATCTGATCGAGCGCCTCTGGAATGATGGTCGGCTGTCCGGCTCCAGGCGCACCCGGCCCTCGGGCTCCTTCGCCGCCACGCGTAGGAATGGGACTGCCTGTCAGGCGGTAGACCACGTTGTTACCCCATTGATATGACATGACGACGCCGCTCATGGTCATGATCACGATCGGAATCAGACACCAGAAGCCAATCGAGTTGTGCCAATTGAAGTCGCGTGCGCGACTCGTGCCGCTCTTCTTGAACCAGATGATCGGCCGAAGGTGTCGTGTCGTGAGAGCACTGGGCCACCACAGATAGAGACCCGACAGGCTGAGAAACAGGAACGCCAGGTTGCTGGCGCCCGTTGCGGCCCTGCCTGCCGCCCTGGACTCGCCACTGGCGCCCATGTAGCGATGCCAGCTGGTCATGGTTTGAAAGAACTGCACCGTGCCAGCCGATGGCGACCCGAGGATGGCGCCGTCGTATGGGTTGACGAAGACATTGCCGTCGCGACCGAGATTCACCGTGGCGGCAACGCCCGGATCTCGATCGAACGCCACTGACTGCACCGACGCCTCGGGCCTCGCTGTCTTCACGGCTGACAGCAAGGCGCTCGCCGCAAGCCGAGGTGTGGCGGGTGGCGTCACCACGCGCACGTCACGATCGACCCAGTTCTGGATCTGCGGCTTCAGTGCCAGAACGGTTCCCGTGAACGACATGACCAGAATGACGACGGCGCCGAGCGAACCGGCCGTGAGATGCAACCAGAAGAATACAGAGCGGACGCGTTTCATATCCCCGAGTTCCAACTAGAAGGAAATCGCAGACGTCAGCTGCGCCGTTCGAGGATTCCCCGGGTTGTAGCGGCCGCCGTTGTTATTGACGTTTCTGATGTAGACCACGTCGGTGAGGTTGTAGATGTTCAGCCGCAGCGACAGGTGCTGATTCACCGCGTATTCCACCAGACCGTCGACAATGTGATAGCCGGGCGCGGCGATGGTGTTGGCGGCGTTGATGAAGACCTCGTCAGTGGCGCGCACACCGCCGCCGAGCGTCCATCCCTTCGGCAGTTTGATGGTTGTCCAGAGGCTCCCGGAGAACTTTGGCGAGAGCGTCAGGTGCCTGCCGTTGTTGGTCGCGTTCTGCGTGAGCGACTCGGCGTCCAGATAACCGAAACTGCCGAGCACCTGCCACCCCGGCGTGATCTGTCCGACTACACCCAGAGTGACGCCGTCGACGCGTTGCTTGTCGTCCTGGTTGTAGACCGGCGGCACGGCGACCGCATCGACGGTGAAGAGCACGTTCTTGTTGATGGTGTGAAACACCGATCCGGTCAGCGAGAGGCGGCCACCCGCGACGTCCACCTTCGTGCCCACCTCGACGTTCGACGACTCCTGCGGTTCTACATTCGGGTTGTTCTGATTGTTGACGGCGGCGCTAAGGGTGAAGTTGGCGGCGCCCGGCGGCGTCACGGTTGTGCCGTAGGACGCGTACAGGTTCGCCGTGGGCCGCACACGGAACACCACGCCGGCTTTCCCACTGAGCAAGCCGTCTGCACCAGACTCGTTGATCGTGGTGACGTTGGTGGCGTCAACTGACTTGAAGTGCGTGTCGTAGTGCTCGAAGCGCAACCCGGCGTTTACCTGCACGCGTGGACCGATCGAGACGGAATCGAACAAATAGGCCGCCGCTGTATCGGTGTAACCATCGGTGTAGGCGCCCGTGCGCGCCGGGGCGAAGCCAGTGACGACGTCGTTCGGATTCGGGGTGTAGATGCTGAACGGCGCCCGCGTGCCGAGTCCGCTCAGTGTCGGTGCGAACTGCCTCTCGCGCGCGACCTCGAGTCCCGACGTGATGTTGTGTTCGAGCGTGCCCGTCATCGCCCGTCCGACGAGCGTCGTCTGGTTCGATCTGATCGCGTTCTCGCGGATGTTCCCCTGCCGAGCCACGGTGACGAGTTCGCCGACTGGGACGAACGAGGTCACGTTCTGCACGGTGCTGACGATGGCATCGCGCTCGGTGCGGTTGTAGCGCGTCTGGTTGGACACCGTCCAGCGTCTGGCCAAATCGTGCTCGACGCGTGCCGACACCGTGCGCTGATTGGCCTTGTCGTAGTCGTATGCCGGCGTGCCGTAGTACAGGCTCTGGTCCACCGGCTTTGTTGCATGCACTGTCGTCGGCGTCAGCGTCGTCTCGGACCAGGCGGCGCCCGGAATGCCGTAGTCGGGAAGGTTGTTCTGGCGCAGGAACTGCGCCGAAGCAATCACGCG
>JBEBGB010000132.1:0-10937 GCA_040081675.1 Vicinamibacterales bacterium | reverse complement strand
TTGAGCCTCAAGTAGTCGAAGGGACGATTCGAATAACGCTCTAGCCTTGCTGCTCGAGCGCCCGTATTTTCAGGCGCAGCGCAACCACCACGAGCACGATGAAGGCAAGCGACACCGCCAGGCCTCTCCGCCTGTACGACACCTCACGTTCGCCGGCCTGCGCGGCCTCATCCACTTTCCCGGTCAGGCTCAGCCCCTCCGTGATCACCGGATCGACCGCCTTCGGGTCGAACGTGTGCATCTCCGTTCGCGCCAGTATCAGGTGGTTGGAGGCCTCCCGGAGCATCAGCGCCTGGTCGCCCATTTCGATTCCGGTGTTTTCCACGTTCGCGACCTGCTCCTGCGAGTGGCTGATGGCAGTCTTCAGCTTTTCGATGCCCCCGCGCATCGACGTGGCGGCCTTGAAGCCGTCATCTCCGTCGGAGTGGCATGTCACGCACAAGGCGCCCTGCGTGGTCCCGAGCATCTCGTCGGTCGGCTGGGCAATGCCGTGATTGCTGTGGCACTCGACACAGCCACGTTCGAAGATCTCGCTGTGGGTGCTGAGCGCAAATTTCGAGGCGAACACGGTGTGGCAGGTTCCGCAGACGTTGGCGATCGCATCGACGCCGGGCGGCGCCGCGCCGTGGTTGCCGTGGCAATCGTTGCAGGTCGGCGCCGACAGGTCGTTGCGCTCGACAAGAGCCCGATAGTGCACGCTCTTCGTGTACTGCTCGAGCTGATTCGTTGGCAGCGGCGCGCCGCCTGCCACCGTATAGCCCTTCATGTGCTCGGGATCCGCGTGACACTTCGTGCACGTCGTGGCCACGTTCAAGGGGTAGACGGGTGACTGTGCGTCGCTGACCAGTCGCACGCCGTGTGCCCCGTGACAATTGACGCACGTGGCCACCCTGGGGTCGCCTTTGGCCAGCTGCTGGCCATGCACGCTGGTCGCATACTCGGCGACCTGGTCGACGCGTTGTTTCGGCGCGTACTTCCGCATCAGGGCCGCGTCGCTGTGGCAACGCCCGCACACGCTGATGACCTGCGCACCTGTCGGCTTGCCCCGGAAGCCGGTCGACGACGCCTTGGCTGCAGCCTTGTCGGTCGCGGAGGGATCGCCTCCGTGACAGTCGACGCACGTAAAGCCGTGGTCGCGATGCACGTCGGTCAGTGCGAACGCGCGCGCGGGTGCAGCCAGCGTGTCAGGCTGCAGACCCGCGTGGCACGTCTGACAGCCTGTTGCTGGCGCAGGTTGCTGGGCCTCGGCCCGCACGACGCCACCGAGAAGCAACAGCGTCAGGGCCAGGAACGCTCTAGAGACTGGAGAAGTCATGGCTTGGGTCCGTTTCACGCCGCGAGATAGCCATAGATGGTGAACACGACCATGTACACCAGTGCGGCGGCTCCAGCGACTGTGACCAGCCGGCTGGAGCGGCCTTCCGCCGCGTGTCGGTCGAGGAACGGGAGCAGCAGGAGCACCGTGGCGGCCAGGCCGAAGCCCAGTACGCCGAGCATCTCGCCCTCGAGGCCGAGGATGTGCGCGGGCAGCAGCTTCAGCACCTGAAACATGGCCAGGAAGTACCACTCGGGCCGGATTCCCGCAGGCACCGGAGCAAAAGCGTCAGCCTTCTTCCCGAGCTCCCAGGGGAAGACGAGCGCCAGAGCGGCCAGCACCGCCAGCGCGACGTACCACCACATGAGGTCGTGCAGCACGTAGTGGGGAAAGAACGGCATTTGCGGCGTCTTCTCACCGGCTTTCTCGCGACGCTCGACGCTCGGCGGGACACTCATGCCTTGACGCTGGATGAGGAGCAAGTGGACCGACAGGATGAGAGTGGTGACAGCGGGCAGGATAGCGACGTGCAGGCCATAGAAGCGCGTCAGCGTCGCGCCCGTCACATCGTCGCCGCCGCGAAGGAAGCGCAGCATGAAGTGACCGACCACGGGAACTGCACCGGCGATGCCCGTCCCGACCTTCGTCGCGAAGAACGACAGCTCATTCCAGGGCAGCAGGTACCCACTGAACCCGAAGGCCATCATGACGAAGAGCAGCAGCACGCCGCTGACCCACGTGAGCTCGCGCGGCTTGCGATACGAGCGCAAGAACAACGTGCTGAACAGATGGACAAACGCCATGAAGATCAGCAGGTTCGCCGACCAGCTGTGAATGTTGCGAATGAGCCAGCCGAACTGCACCTGCGAGACGATGAACTTCACGCTCTCGTACGCTTCCTCTGAACTCGGACGGTAGTAGAGCAGAAGCAGGATGCCCGTGAACACCTGCACGCCGAGCAGGAAGAGCGTGATGCCACCCATGTAGTACCAGACCTTGTAGCGATGGACCGGTACGCCCTTTTCGGCGATGAAGTGTTGCAGACCGCTCAGATCGATCCGCTGATCGAGCCAGGCATAGAGTTGCTCAGTCACGGTGGGCGCCTCCAGGCGTCAGCATCAGGCTCGCGAGACGACGACGTCTTCCTGCCCGGGCTCGCCGCGCAGATTCACGGAGAAACGTTCGAGTGGCCGCGGCGGCGGACCTGAAATCACGTTGCCCGACAAGTCGTACATGCCGTTGTGGCATGCGCACCAGATCAAGGAGGTCTCCGCCTTGTACTGCACCGTGCACTCCAGATGCGTGCAGACAGCCGAGAGTGCCCTGAATTCGCCATCAGGCGTCCGGACCACGATCGCCGGCCTCGACCCGAACTTGACGACGGTGCCCGAGTTCGGTGGAAACGAGGTGACCTTCCCCGCGACAACGCTGTTGGTCGCAGGTTCAGCTGCGGCTGGAGGAATGAGGTACCGCCAGAGCGGGTACACAAATGACGCGGCGGTGGAAAGGAAGCCAACGCCGAGCACGACATCCAGGAACGTGCGCCGTTTGATCACGTCCGTTCCAGGGGGTCTGCGGTGAGCAGACATAGCGCAACTCCGAAGCGGCAGAACATTTTGCGGGTTCGAGCGACGCGGGCCGCGAGCCACATCGCCGAATGAAGTATACGAGCTTGCAGACGGCGACAACCGTGACTCGAGAGTGGAATCCGTCCGCTGGGCACTGATCTCGCTCCCTCTACAGATCGTGAATGACTTTGGGAGGCAGCGCCGCCCGCAGCGCGTTCAGCACGGCGAGTACATCGATGACTTCCTGCGTGACCGCTCCGCTCACGGGGCTCAAGTGGCCGGCTGCAGCGAACGCCATGCCGACGACGCTCAGGGCCATGCCACCGACGGCACTCTGGAGGGCAATCAGCCGCATCCGGCGGCTGACATGCATGAACTCATCCACCTTCTCGAGGGAGTTGTCCATCACCACAACGCCAGCCGCTGCGGCAGTCACATCGCTGTTCTGTCCGATCGCCATCCCGACCGTGGCGGCCATCATGGCCGGCGCGTCATTGATGCCGTCCCCCACGTAGAGCGTCTTGGCCGTTGCCGTCTCTTTGCGGACAATGGCGAGCTTTTCCTCGGGACTCTTCTGCGCGTGAACATCGGTGATGCCCACCTGCTCGGCCAGGTAGCGCACCTCGGACTCGCGATCGCCGGACACGATCATGATCCGTTGGAACTGGTGCCGGGGACCCAGATGGCTGACAAACAGCCGGCTGTCCAACCGGGGCGCATCCCGAAATCGGAAGAGGGCTGCGTACTGTTGATCGATCGCCACCACGCACTCGAGTCCGCCAGCCATCGGCGGAAGTCGGTCGACTCCGTCCATCTGCTGTGCGATCAGTATGTTTCTGCTCGTGATCTGCACCTGGCGTTGGCCCACGGTTCCGTGCAGACCTTGACCCGGTTGCTCATCGACTTCGGTCGCCTCCGGAAGCGTCATCCCGACCTCGTTCGCTGCGGCAAGAACGGCGCGCGCGAGCGGATGCTTCGAGTAGCGCTCCAGGCTAGCCACGAGCGTCAGCACTTCCAGTTGCGCGAAGCCGGGGGCAATGAGCTGCTCGGTCAGCGAAGGCTCGCCGTACGTGAGCGTCCCGGTCTTGTCGAAAATCGCGGTCCTGCACCCCGTGATCTGCTCGAGCACGACCGGGCTCTTGACGATGATGGCGCGGCGTGCGCAGAGCGAAATCGAACCAATGATGGCGATGGGAATGGCCAGCAGAAGCGGGCACGGCGTTGCGATGACCAGCACCGCCAGAAAGCGAATTGGTTCACCACTCATTGCCCAGGCCAGGACGGCGACGCCGAGCGCTACCGGCGTGTACACCGCACCCAGTCGATCCCCGAGCCGCTGCAGCTGGGGCCGTTCGGCCTCGGACTCGCGCATGACCTCCATGATCTTCGCGTAGCGCGAATCGGCCGCCCGCTGCGTCGTCCGAATCGTCAGGGCAGATTCGCCATTGAGCGCGCCGGAGATCACCGTGGAGCCGCGAGTCTTGACCATCTGGAAGGGCTCGCCCGTGAGATAGGACTCATCCATCACGCCGTGGCCCTCTATGACCACGCCGTCCGCGGGACACGTCTCGTGCGGATAGATCACGAGGGTGTCACCCACCGCAATGTCTACCAGCGCCACATCCTGCAGTTCGGCATGGTGTTTCCGGTGCGCAATCGAAGGCATCCGTCTGGCCAGTGCGGCCAGCACCGATGACGCGCTGCGCAGCGCGTAACTCTCCAACGCTGCACCGCCGGCGAGCATGAGCACGATGATCGCGCCAGCCAGATACTCGCCGAGCAGGATCGAGGTCACCACAGAAATGCCGCCCAGCAGATCGGAGCCGAATTCGCGCTTCATGAGCTTCCGCAGAAGGTCATAGAGCAGCGGCAGGCCGCCGAGTATCAGCGTCACCAGCAAGGGCATCTGGCTCGTGGCCGTCGTGGTCCGCAGGCCAAAACGAAGCGCAAGGTGCAGCAGGATGCCGACGATGGACAGCGCCGCGATGACCGTTGTCTTCCGGCGCCAAAGGCCGGACAGTGAGTTCCAGGATCCGTCGGCCGGCGGTCCGAATGGATCGTCCAAGGGACTTGTCAGGAAGAGTGCCTCATCGCGTGGCGCACAGTGGCTCTCACGCTCGAGTAAGTACGGGGGCCGTATCGTCCAGAGTCAAGTCGTACCGAGCGCGGACTGCGTTCAGAATGTCTGGGAGACGCTCGCCGGCCCCTGCACGTGAACGAGCCTCATAAACGGCCAGGTCGGCGGCGAGCGCATGATCGCCGAACACATCTCGGATCCACCTCGAGAAGTCGCCACGTCGCAGATGTCCTGTCAATGCCGCGGTGTCAGAGTGCTCCAATCCCTCCACGAACTGCCGGATGGTTCGCGCCCGCACGACGCGTCCACGACAGGCAAACACGAACGCCCGACTCTCCGTGATCGGTACGTCCACGTACTTTTCCCGATGACGCACATGAGGCGTCAGTCGCGCGCCGATGGTGAACTGATACAGATTTCCGCCGGTCTCCTCGGTCACGGGCAAGGCGACCGCCTGCGCGGGCCCGAGATGACCGAGGACAGACCACCGTTCTGCGTCCACTGCGGCGCACGTGGAGCAGCACTTGCGAAGTGCTTCGATCTCAGCAGGGTCTGACGCGCAGGTGACGAGAATGACCTCGCTCTTGGCCAGGAGCTCGGGAGGCAGGCGTGAGGCGTTGTAGGTGACGACCGTATAGCCATTGAGATCGAGATCGAGCAACTGGCTCGCGTCTGGGTCGTGCAGGAAGTAGTGAGCTTCGTCGAGCACGATTCGATGCGGTAGTCCAGTGGCGCGGCGGATCGCGTTGAGGGCCGCGAGTGCCGCGTGGATGTACTCGATCTTCTCATCGTGCGGGAGACGAGAGAGATCGACCACCACGCTATGGTCGGGAAACCTCAACGCACGGCACAGATCCCGTGGAGTGGGTGGCGGATCTTCGCCGCCGAGGATCGTCACTCCGGGCAGCCCTTCGAGCGAACGATAGTCACCTTCTGGGTCGAGCACGCAGACCGAGTATCCGTAGAGGATCAGCTGCTCGCAGAGCAGACCTGCGATCCACGACTTGCCCGACCGCGCATCGCCGGTGACCAGGATATTTCGCCCTCGAACCGCCAGCGAGAACTCACGCCCGTCGCAGCCGTGTCCGAGCAGCAGTCGTCTGCGAGCGCGGCCTGGCAGTGGCAGGCGACCGCTCGCCAGCAGCGGTCGCAGAAATGCCACGACCGCCGTGGGGTCGTTGCCAGAAATGATGAAGTCGGCCTCCGACTTGAGCCCGGCACTGCCCCATTCGACCGCGGCTCCAGTCTCTGCGAGGGCGAGCAACGGGTAGTCGTTTTCCGCATCGCCGATCGCCAGCGTGTTGCGGGGGGACAGTCGCATCATCTCGAGCGCCGTCCGCAGCCCCGTGGCTTTGCTGATCCCCTGTGCCAACACCATGACGCGGCTCCGGTTGAAGGCCAGCACGAGGGGGAGCTCGATGGCGCGAATGACGTCGAGGAGCCGTGCGGCATCGGCCGCCGCCGCGTCAACCAGGCACTGCCCGGTGCGCGAAGGAATTCCCCTGCGCTCGAGTTCGGCGGTGAAGGCTCGGGGGATTGGCGGCGCGAGGAGCGATGTGTGCCCGTTGTCCGGGAAGTGCACCACCGCGCCGTTTTCCGCGACCACCGCGTCGACGATTCGCAGATCGCCCGCGACACGCCGCAGCTCGTCCAGGCTGCGTCCGGTCACGATCAGTACCTTGATGCCCAGGGCGCGCGCGTCGCCGATCGCGGCGCGAACTGACCCATCGAGGGCATCGTCAAACGCGACCGTACCGTCGTAATCGAGCGCGAGTGCCGAGAATTTCACGGCGCACTGCCTGTCTTTCCGCGCCCGCCGGTCTGACGCGGAGCAACGACTCTGATTCGTGCGTCCACGATGCGGCATCCCTGTCCTGGACTGAGCGCGATGGTCGGGTTCAGATCGAGTTCGGCGATCTCGGGAACGTCCTCCGCAAGCCTGGAGACCCGCAGCAGAACGTCGCGCAGCGCATCCATGTCGGCTGGTGCACGCCCGCGATGCCCCATCAACAGTGGCAGGCCCTTGATTTCGTGGAGCAGATCGTCGGCATCGCGGTCCGTCAGCGGGGCGACGCGGAACCGGACGTCACCGAAGACCTCGACGTTGACGCCGCCAATCCCGAACGCCACGAGCGGGCCGAAGACCGGATCGTGAGCGACGCCGACGATAGTCTCGATACCTCCGTTGATCATTGGTTGGACGACAATCCCATCGATCGCGTCTGCTCCAAGGGCCTCCGTTGCTCGCGCGGTGATCTCCGCAAACGCCGTTCGCACCTCGGCGGCGTTCGCAAGGTTCAGGCGCACCACTCCGAGTTCCGTCTTGTGAGTGGCTTTCGTCGACGCGAGCTTCGCCGCGACCGGAAATCCGATCACCGATGCCAACGCCACGGCGTCGTCCGCTGTTTTTGCCAGGCTATGAACGGCAGCCGGCATGGCGAAGGCGTGCAGCACGTCCCACGTGTCCCGGTCAGTCAGCCAGCCTCCGCCCGAGGCCACGGCGGCGCGGCAAATGCTCCGAGCCTTTTCCAGGTCGATGTCGTCGAATCCCCAGAACAGCCCCGCAGGCTGCGAACGCCATGTCGCGTAGGCGGCGACCTTGCCGAGCGCGCGGACAGCGTTTTCAGGAAACGTGTAGGTCGGAATCTGTTCCGTTGAAGTCTTCAGGCTCGCCCGACCGTGTGTGCCCGCCATGACGCTGGCCAGGATCGGCTTGTCACTCGCGCCCGACGTCCGCGCGTGCGCGACGGCGTCTTCGATCGCCGACACGATCTCGTCAGACCGGGTCGGATCGACAGGAGTGAAGATGACCAGCAGCGCATCGACGTCGTCTGATGCGAGCACGGCTTCAATTGCCGCACGATACGCGTCGGGTCCCGCTGAGGCAACCATGTCGACCGGATTTCCAATGCTGGCCGTGGCCGGCAGGAATGACTGCAGCCGTGCTCGGGTTGACGCTGAGAACTCCACGACACTCAGTCCCGCGGCTTCACATGCGTCGACGGCAAGAATTCCTGGACCGCCCGCATTGGTGATCACCCCGACGCGCGCGCCGCGCGGGAGCGGCTGGGCGTCGAGACAGACCGCGATGTCGAACATCTCGTCGATGGTGTCCGCGCGGATGACGCCGGATTGATGGAACAGGGCGTCGACGGCGAGGTCGCTTGCCGCCAGGGCAGCGGTATGACTTCCAGCTGCGCGGGAGCCCGCTCGTGTCCGGCCGGCCTTGAGCGCGATGATCGGTTTGGAGCGTCCAACCCGTCGCGCCAGCCGCGCGAACCGGCGTGGATTCCCGAATGACTCCAGGTACAGCAGGATGACTCGCGTGTGCGGATCGTCTTCCCAGTACTCGAGCAAGTCGTTGCTCGACACATCAGCCTTGTTGCCAACGCTTGCGAACGCCGAGAGCCCGACCGCCCGATCTTCCGCGAGTTGCAGAATCGCGATCCCGAGCGCGCCGCTCTGCGAGGACAGCGCGATGTGACCACTGGGTGGAAAGACCGGCGAAAAGGATGCGTTCAGCCGAACGGCCGGATCGGTGTTCAGCACGCCCATGCAGTTGGGGCCGACCATGCGCATGCCGTAGCCGCGCACCTTCTCGAGGAGCCTTTCCTGCAGGGCGCGTCCTTCCGGACCGATCTCGGCGTACCCAGCGGTAATGACGACGAGCCCTCGAATGCCGGCCGCGGCGCAGTCGTCTACCGCGGCAGGGACCGCGTCGGGCGGCACAGCGATGATCGCCAGATCAGCGGTGTTCGGCAGATGGCGGGCAGAGCGAAACGCAGGCAACCCGCCCACGTCGCTGGCAAGCGGGTGCACGGGATAGATCGGCCCGGTGAACCCCGCCGAGCGCAGACTCGCCAGGATGCGAGCGCCCATCTTGGTGGCGTCGCGCGAGGCCCCGATGACGGCGACCGCCCGCGGCGCGAGCATTGGCCGCAGCGACTCGATGGTTGCGAGCTTCCGACGTCGTTCAGCCGAAGCCACACTCTCGGCGGAGGGTGAAATCGACAGTTGAAGGTCCACGATGCCAGCTTCTGATCGCGCGCGGATCTCGAAGCCGGAGTCGCGAAACACATCGAGCATCGCCCTGTTGTCGCCGAGCGTCGTGGCATGAAATGACTGGAAGCCCCGGCCGGAGGCGAATGCGGCGAGCTGCTCGAGCAGGAGCGTGGCGAGTCCCTTGCCGTGGAAACGGTCGTCAACGGCGAACGCCACTTCCGCTGCGACGCCGGTGATGGCGATGTAGGTCGCGACGGCGACGAGGCAGTCCTCACCGTCGACCTGTCGCGACACGACGAGTGTCAGCTCGCTCCCGTCCGCCGACGACTCGGAGACGCGATCGATCAACGGGTCTGAGGGCTCGCCGCCCGAGAAGAAACGCTTCTGTTTCGACTCTGGCGACAAGCGATGAAAGAAGCGACGGATCGCGTCCCGGTCTTCCGGCGCGGCGATCCGGATGCTGGCTACGCTACCGTCTCGGAGGACGAGCCGGAGTCCGCCCAGATCGTCTGTCGCCGGAGACGACGCTGGTACATGGCGCACGTCAGGCCCTTGCGACCGCGGCGAGCGCATCCGGGATGATGAAGTCGCGCTCTGGCGACCGCACAGTGAGCACGGGGCACGGAGAGAGCTGCACCACTCGCTCGGCGACGCTTCCCATCAGCAGATGTGCCATCGCGCCGCGCCCATGCGTGCCCATGACGATGAGGTCGCACGCATGCGCACTCGCGTAGTCCACGATGGCCTGCGCAACTCCGACGGCCGTCACCACGACCGATCTGGCGTGGAGTCTTGTGCGATCGTCGTCCGTTATGAGCGCTTCCAATTGTTCGCAGGCGCTCCGCTCGATCTCCGCCTGCTGATCGGGGACAAACGTCGTTGCCGGGTCGCCGCCGAAGAGCAGGAACGCGTTCTCTGCGACGTGTAGCACCTGGAGGGCAGAACCATAGCTGCGCGCCAGGTCGCGTCCGTACGCGAGAGCGACGTCGGACGGCTGGCTGAAATCTGTGGCCACGAGAATGTTCTTCAAGCGGATCATCGGAGCACCCCTTCAAGACGCGAGAGCACGAGGTATGCCGCACCGATCGCAGCGCTGTCCACCATTTAATCGGCGCGATCCCTGGCTGCCGGGACTGCGCTGCCGGATTCCCGGAGGCCCATGCGCCGGGAGTTCGCCGGGCCAGGGGACAGGAATCCCGAACGGCTGGCCGAAGGACGATCTCACGGTCGGCACAGCGGTTGCGACGTCGCGGTCATGTCACTGAAGCGGGGACCGCGCGCTACATCGATTGAGAAGCGCTAGCGCCGAAGAAAGAGAGTGTTCGAGATGACAACCATGAAGGCGGTTGTGTTCAAGGGCAAGGACAACGTCGCCATTGAGGAAGTCCGGAAGCCCTCTCCGCGTGCCGGCGAGGCGGTGATTCGAATTACCACAACGACGATCTGCGGGACCGACGTCCACATCGTGCGCGGAGAGTATCCAGTCAAACCGGGTCTCGTTATCGGACACGAGCCGGTCGGTGTCATCGAGGAACTCGGGGCAGGGCTGGAGGATATGTACTCGGTCGGTCAGCGGGTCATCGTCGGCGCCATCACGCCGTGCGGGCAGTGCTTCTATTGCCTCAACGGCACGCACTCGCAGTGCGGCGGAGCACTTGGCGGCTGGCGCTTCGGCAACACCATCAACGGCGCATGGGCAGAGTATCTGTTGGTGCCAGATGCACGCGCCAACCTTGCCGCGATTCCCGACGGCCTGACAGATGAGCAGGTCCTGATGTGCCCGGACATCTTCTCGACTGGCTTGAGCGGCGCTGAAAGCGGACACGTCAAGGTGGGCGATTCAGTAGCCGTCTTCGCTCAGGGGCCGATCGGCCTATGTGCGACGCTCGGAGCGAAGCTGAAGGGTGCCTCGCTCATCATTGGCATCGACTCAGTCAATCAACGGCTCGACATGGCTCGCCGGTTCGGCGCCAAC
>JBEBGB010000694.1:0-2906 GCA_040081675.1 Vicinamibacterales bacterium | reverse complement strand
CGTCCTTTTTCGGCGCGTGAGACGCCGAAAGGAGCATTGATGCGACCCCAACGTCCCGGGTGCGTGGCACCCGTTCGTCGACCTTTCCCGGCACGTCACCTGTTCGTTCTCGTTCTCCCTGTTCTCGCCGGCCTGCATCCACGTGCGTTCGCGGCACCGCAGCGCACTGCAGGCGTGTGCGTCCGCGCCGGGTTCTGAGGACGACCTTCGAGAACGCCGTGACCGCACCGTTCCTCTCGGTTCGCGATGTATCGTTCGCCTACGGGCGCGCCCGTCTGGCGCGACCCGTCTTGTCGAACGTGTCGCTCGACATCGAGCGGAGTTCGGTCGTCGGCCTCCTCGGACCGAACGGATCCGGCAAGTCGACGCTGATGGGGATCATGTCAGGGGTGCTGTCGCCACGCAGCGGATCGGTTGCGCTCGAGGGCCGAGTGGTCGCGGACATGTCACGGCGCGACATCGCCCGTCGCATCGCGGTCGTACCGCAGGAGACGCGAGCAACGTTCGACTTCACCGCGATCGAGATGGTGCTCATGGGTCGATATCCACACCTTGGGCCCTTCGAGCTCGAGGGCGCGAATGACCTCGAGATTGCGCATCAGGCCATGGTTGCCACGGGAACCGCACTTCTCGAACATCGGCCCTTCGCCACACTCAGTGGGGGCGAGAAGCAACGTGTCGTCATTGCAGGCGCTCTGGCGCAGGCGTCGGACATGCTGCTGCTCGACGAGCCGACCGCCGCCCTCGACCTGCGCTACCAGTTCGAGGTCGTCAACGTGCTCAGGACGTTGAACGCCGAACGCAAGACGACGATCGTCATGTCCACCCACGACTTGAATCTCGCCGCCGCCGTCTGCCAGCGCGTCGTCCTCCTCAAGGACGGCCACGTGCTGGCGTCCGGCCCCACGAACGAGACGCTCACTGTCGACAACATTCGCGCGCTGTACGACATCGATGCCGACGTCGGCTTTCATGAACGCGCGGGTCATCTCACGGTTGTGCCCCTTGGCGCTCACCACTGACCTGGGCCGCGTCGAGACACGCCGACCCGTGCGGTCGCGGGTTCTGTGGACGCTCGTCTGTTTCGGCGCCCTGACGCTGCTGGCCTGTCTGTTCGCGCCGCTCGTCGGAAGCACGCGAATCAGCCTCGCTGCCGTGTTCGATCGCACGATCCCGTACGCCGAGAACATCGACGCGCAGATCTTCTTCGTCGCGCGCCTGCCGCGCGTGCTTGCCGCCGCCCTCGTTGGCAGTGCCCTCGGACTCGCGGGCGTCGTCTTTCAGGCGCTGCTCCGCAACCCGCTGGCCTCGCCGGACACGCTCGGGGTGTCGGCGGGTGCCTCGCTCGGCGCCATGCTCGCGATGACCTTCAACGCCAACCTGGCGTTGTTCGGCGTGTCGACGGTGCCGCTCGCCAGCTTCGCGGGATCGCTTGGGGCGCTGGCGATTGTGTACGGGTTGTCTGCGGTTCGCCGCAGCGGCACATCGACGATGGTGCTGCTGCTCGGCGGCGTGACGCTCACGGCGCTGCTCTCGGCGGTCATGAGCTTCGTGCAATTCGCAGCCGACACGACACAGACGTTCCGCAACGTGCGATGGATGATGGGCTCGCTCGACGTCGCGTCGTACGCGCCGATTGTCGGGGCGCTGGTCCCGATGCTGCTGGCCACGGCAGGGTTCGCGACCTTGCCTCGGGTGCTCGACTTGCTCAGCGTCGGCGCCGACTCCGCCGCGTCGCGAGGTGTCGACGTCGCCCGAACCGAACGCATTGCCCTCGTGAGCGCGTCGCTGGCGACCGGGGCCGCAGTGTCTCTCGCAGGGCCAGTCACATTCGTCGGCATCGTCGTGCCACACCTGGTCCGTCTGGCCGTCGGCGCGGACCATCGACTGGTGTTGCCAGCCTCTGCCCTCTTCGGCGCGACGCTCCTGATCGTGTGCGATCTCGTCGCGCGCACGATCATGGCCCCGCTCGAACTGCCTGTCGGCATCGTCACAGCCGCAGTCGGAAGTCCCGTGTTTCTCTGGCTGCTGTTCAGACGCACATGAAGCGACCAGTCGTGTTGTTCTCGCTTGTCGTCGCTGTCGTGGTCGCGACAGTGCTGGCCATGGCTGGCGGGCCAGCCGCACAGCCAGCCCCGCAAGCAGGGGCCACGACGTCCGCTCCGCGACGGATCGTCTCGCTCGTGCCTGCGACGACGGAGATGTTGTTCGGGATGGGGGCCGGCAGCCGGCTGATTGGCGTTGGCAGCTACGACCGCTTTCCGCCCGAGGTCGAGAAACTGCCGCGACTGGGAGGACTGCTCGATCCCAACATCGAGCAGTTGATTGCGCTCAGACCGGATCTGGTCATCGTCTACGACACACAGGCGGACCTGCGGCAACGGCTCGAACGCGCGAAGATCCCCATGTGGGCGTACCGCCTGACCGTTCTGGCAGATGTCACAACAACAGTGCGCGCGCTCGGCGAGCGCGTCGGGTTATCCACCCAGGCAGGAATCCTTGCAAGCAACATCGACACGCAACTCCGTGCGGTTCAAGCACGTGTCGCCGGCAGGCCGCGCCCTCGAACGCTGCTGTTGTTCGGCCGGGAACCTGGCAGCCTGCGCAGCATCAACGCCAGCGGCGGCTACGGCTTCCTGCACGATCTCGTGGAACTGGCGGGTGGTTCAGATATCCTCAGCGACCTGAAACAAGCCGCCGTGCCCATGAGCAGCGAGATGGTGCTCAGCAGAGCTCCAGAGGTCATCGTCGAACTGCATTACGGCGAAGCAGGGTGGCCGCAGTCCAGGCTCGATGCCGAGCGACGGGTCTGGTCGGCGCTTCCGTCGGTGCCCGCCGTTCGTAACGGACGCGTGTCACTGCTGACCGGTGATGAATTCGTCGTTCCGGGTCCTCGCGTCGTTCAA
>JBEBGB010000693.1:0-2909 GCA_040081675.1 Vicinamibacterales bacterium | reverse complement strand
TGCTGTTCGAGCGCGTCGCCGCGCATGACGAGTAGCCTTGGCACTGGCCTACACTCCCGGCCCCGAGCCTGGTTTGGGCGCTTGCCGAAGGCGCTCGTTACGGCGACGCGCCTCAGTTTGGCCTCCCGACCAGAGTCGAAGGGCGCCCACAACACGGCGCCATGCCGCCGGTTGGGCGGAAAGGATATTCACAGTGTCGTCGGGGTCTGCTGGTTGTCCCCCGCCGTGCGCGACATCGACCGTTTCATCGGCCAAAGTGGGCTGCGCCGACAGCGTCGCGCGGGTCCGTTCGATCAGGGCACGCGCCTCGGAACAGGCGCCATCGAGCGCCAACGCATTCTCCGCCAACCACGCGGCTCGGACCAGGTCACCATTCGCCTCGGCGGTTCTTGCCTGAGCATAGACCGGAGCTGCCGCCTTGGCGCGCTGCCGCGCGATTCGGGCGCGCTCCCCAGCGTCGCGCACACGAGCCTCGGCCTGCTCGATCTCCCGCAGCACCGCGCCAACGCCATCGTCGCCAGGCGCGAGCGCGTCGGCACGCGCGACGGCGCTTCGGGCCTTCTGGAATTTGCCTGCCGCCAGACGCTCGCACGCGTCGGTGAGGTGCCGTGCGACCGCCTCGTCTCGTTGACGCTTCTCGGCCGAGGCTCTGAGTTGGGCGTTTGCTCGTGCCTTGACGTTGACTGCTGGCTGGTAGGATGCGTCGAAATCAAGAGACGCTGAAGCCAGCGTCAACGCGAGCTCAGCATCGCCAGCCGCCAAGGCTCGCTCGGCGGCCTCCGCTGCCGTCGCGGCCTCCGCTGCCAGACGGTCGGCTTCGTCCAGACGCACGGCTTCGGCCCGAAGTCGCTCGAACTCGTCTTGCAGCAGTCTACTTTCAGGAGCCTCGAGCGTGAATGACTCGAGGGCGGCCAACGCGTCGCGCCGCCGGCCCGCCAGGAAGTCCTGACGCGCGCACATGATGATCTCGACCGCCTGTCGCTCCAGCCCGCTCGCCCGCTCGAATTCGAGCCGGGCCACTTCCACATCGCGCTCGCACAAGGGCAGGTCATCGGATGCGGGTGCAGCCCTCCGTGCGGCGTCAAGAGCCTCGATGGCTTCCGGGAAGCTGCCGCGACGTGCAAGAGCTCGCGCGTGTGCCCGTGCGCGTGTGCCCTCGGCGTCGCGCGCGACTGACAGGAGTTGCTTTCGCTCGACCGCCATGTCTCGCAGCGCGGCCGCGTCCTCCAGATCGGGTTGCGTCTGCAGGGCAAGGGAACACAGGTCGAGTACGACATCCCAGTCGGCCCTGGCAGCTGCGTCACGGGCGTCGCGTACAACCGACCGAGCCAGGCGTTGGTTCGCGGCCTGGCCGGCGACGAGCGCACGGCAACGCTCCGCTTCAGAGATGATGACAGCCGCGCCATCGACCAGGCGTGCCGCAGCTTCCAGGTGGGTCAGCGCCTCGATCGGCTGCGCTCCCGCCATTCGTCGACGACCTTCACTGAGTTCGCGCTCCGCTTCCCGCAGGCGCTGGACCTCCGCGGACAAATCGACCCAGACGTGTTCGATGACGTCGCGCGCTTCGCCGACTTGACTGTGATGAGCCATCTCACTCGGCGTGTCGTCCTGGCTGAGCACGCAGGGGAAACGTGCCCGAAGGTCTGAAGCGCTGTCAGACGGCGCCGCAGAGGGGGCCAGCTTCAATCGCGCGCCTATCGCGGACCGCTCTGCTTCGAGGTCGCCGATGTCGCCCAACCGATGTTGGAGGGTCAGCACGGCGGCCCGTGTTTCCGCGACGAGGGTGCGGGCGGCGCGGGCCAGGTCCGCGGCCATGTCCTCACAATCCTCATATCGATGCCGCGGATCCTTCGCGAGCGCACGAGTGACGATACCGGCCACTGCCGCCGGGGCCTCGGACTCTCGAATCGGGAGCGGATCCTCTCGGATGACCTTGTTCAGCACGCCGGGCAGATCCGGTGCGGCGAACGGCTTCCTTCCGGTCAGCATGAAGTAGAACACCGCGCCTGCCGAGAAGATGTCGGATCGCTGGTCGATGTCCATGCCCTTGGCTTGCTCGGGCGACATGTAGTCGGGGGTTCCAATGATGAGACCGCTGGCCGTCATGCTCGACGAAGCCACACGAGCGATGCCAAAGTCGAGAATCTTCAGGCAGCCGTCCTGACTGACGACAAGGTTGCCCGGCTTCACATCCCGATGATAGATGCCACGCAAATGAGCCGCGCGAAGACCCTCACAGATCTGAAGCATCAAATCGATCTTGTGCTCGAGAGAACAGGGCGCGGATTTCTTGAGGTAGGTTCCCAACGTGTCGCCGTCCAACAGCTCCATCACGATGAACGGCCGTCCGTCGTCTTCGCCCATGTCGAAGATCGTGATGATGTTCCGATGGACGAGCTGACCAGCGGCGCTCGCTTCCCGGTAGAATCTGGCGCTTGTCTCAGGGTCCTCCTCGAGATCGGCCATCATCACCTTGACAGCCACCGGGCGATCCATGACGTCGTCGATCCCGCCGTACACCACGCCCATCGATCCCTTTCCGAGTCGACTGGTGATGCGATATCGACCGATCGCGGGCGGGAGTGGACGGGCAGACCCGCGATTGTCAGCCATCATCAATCCCCGTCGTTGCGAACAATCAGGGCCGTCACGTTGTCACGTGCCGCGTTTGCGAGGGCGAGCTCGATAATCCGCCCGGCGATAGTCGAGGCTGGCGCGTCCATGGACATGACATCCCGCAACGTGTCGTCGTCAACCACGTTGTGCACGCCGTCGGAGCACAACAGGAGGACCTGGCCGTCGCGCAGTTCGAACTCGGTCAGATGCACCGAGACGTCCTCCCGAACGCCAACCACGTTGGTCAGAACATGCCGCATCGCCTGGGGAGTCGGATCGTTGGGCGTGTCGCC
>JBEBGB010000692.1:0-2909 GCA_040081675.1 Vicinamibacterales bacterium | reverse complement strand
CTCCGTGGTAGAGCATTTCTTGTGAAGTACTCCGTCGTGACTTTCGGTTGTCGGGTCAACCAGGCCGACTCGCTCGGCTTCGAAGAGCAGTTGCGTGCGAGTGGCGGCACCAGCACCGCCGTCGAAGCGGCGGACGTCGTCGTGGTGAACACCTGTTCGGTGACAGCCAGTGCTGATCAGGGTGCACGTCAGACGATCCGGCGTATTGCGCGGGTCAACCCCGGTGCCCAGATCGTCGTGACGGGTTGCTTCGCGACACGCGATGAAGCCCAGGTGACGGCGCTGGCAGCCAACACGCGTGTGGTGAGGAACGACGATAAGCCGGACCTGGTGTCGATCATTCGTCGTGGTCGCCCGTTGCTGGAGGTGCCCGCCCCATGGCACACGCCGGACACCGCCGCGCGATTCGGAGACGGCGACGGTGGTTGCGGGGCTCCGATTGAACCAGGAGTGGCGGGACGCACCGCGTTCACCTTGCGCGTCCAGACCGGCTGCGCACAGCCCTGCTCGTACTGCATCATTCCTGAAACACGAGGGACGCCGCGCAGCGTCCCGGTGTTGCATGCCTTGGACGAAGTGCGCCGCGTTCGCAACGCAGGATTCAAGGAAGTGGCGCTGACCGGGGTTCATCTGGGCTCGTTCGGCCGAGACCTGGACCCGCCCTCCACGCTGCTGCAGCTGCTGCAGGCTCTCGACAACGAGTTCGGAGCGAAGGGACGCGGAGGAGAACCAGAGGTCCTCTTTCGCATCAGCTCGCTCGAGCCAGTGGACTGCACGCCGGACATTGTCGATCTCGTGAGCGAGTCGGTTGCCTTCGCTCCGCACTTTCACCTGCCGCTCCAGCATGCGAGCCCACGAATGCTCGCCGCCATGCGTCGGCCCTATTCTGTCGAGCAGTACGCCAGCTTGCTCGAGTCCATTCGCCGTCGAATGCCGCACGCCTCGATCGGCACCGATCTCATCGTCGGCTTTCCCGGAGAGTCCGACGAGGACTTCGAGATGCTCGCGAGCTATCTCGAACAGTCGTCGCTGACACACGTGCACGTGTTCCCATACTCGGACAGACCCGGAACCGCGGCGTCACGCATGGGTGACCGACCTGTGGGCGCGGCCGTGAAAGCTCGCGGCGCTCGACTGCGCGAGATCGGCTCAAGGCTGACGCGCCGGTTTCTCCAGTCGCAGGTGGGGACCGTACATCGCGCTCTCACGCTCGAAGACGGCACGCTTGCTGTGACCGGGAACTACCTGAAGGTGCGCATCCCGCCTGGACGTGCGCGCAACGAGTGGGTACGGCTGCGCATCACCAGTGCCAGTCCCGCGCTGACGGGCGAGGTGATCTGATCGGCAGGGATCCTGCCAATCGAAGCGGGCGACCTTCACGGAAGACTCAGGGCCACAAATCCTCCGCTCCGCGGCTCGTCACTCCCGACCGCGACGAGCACGTACTGCTTGCCCTCGAACATGTACGACATCGGGGCCCCGGTGGTGCCGGCCGGCAGCTCGGTCTCCCACAGCGTCGCGCCTGTCGCCTTGTCGTACGCACGAAATTTCCGGCCGCCAGCGCCGGGCGCGAGGGACGCCGGCATCTCCGGCCTCAAGCGCGATCCGAGCGTCGACATGACGGGGTCTCCCTCGCCGACGAAGAGCAGTGTCTTGGTCACGAGCGGCGCACTGCGGCCCGGATTGCCGAGCCACGGCAGATTGAGCGGCTTCAAGAGCGGATGATTGCGCGGCCCTTCGCCGTTGGGCACCATCCAGACGTGATTGCCTTTGTTCATGTCGATGGCGGTGATCCGGCCATAAGGCGGCTTGAACAGCGGCAGGTTCTGAGGCCCCGCCGTCCAGGCGCGCGTGCCCGAGACGTAGTTCAAGTTCGAGACCTTCGGGTCGCCCTTGATGATGTCGGCCGTGAACGGGCCCGTGATGGATTCGACGTAGAGGATGCCCGTCTCAGGATCGAATGCGCCAGACTGCCAATCCGCGCCGCCGACTGAACCCGGCAACTGAATCGTCCCACGGACGCCGCTTGGACCGTCTCCCCGCACCGTCGGAGGCGTGAAGAGGGGTCCAATCCGATAGTGCTTCACGAGTTCGACGGCTTCGGCGCGCAGCTCCGGTGTGAAGTCGATGAGATCGTCGATGGAGACACCTTGGCGATCGAACGCGGGTGGCTTGGTTGGAAATGGCTGCGTGCGCGCGGTCCGCTCGCCCGGCGTGTCGGACACCGGAACAGGTCGCTCTTCGATCGGCCACACCGGTTTCCCGGTGACCCGGTCGAAGACGAACGCGAACGCCTGCTTGGTGAGCTGAATCACCGCCTTGATTGGCCGGCCCTCGACAGTGATGTCGGCGAGGATTGGCGCTCCTGGCAAGTCGTAGTCCCACAGGTCGTGGTGGACGACCTGGTAGTGCCAGACACGTTCGCCGGTCAGGCACTTCACGCACACCAGTGTGTTGCTGAATACGTTGTCACCCAGCCGGTGCCCACCGTACATGTCGTTGGTGGGCGCCGTCAGCGGAAGATAGGCAAGACCCTGCTCTTCGTCGGCGGCCATCAACGACCAGAGGTTGGCTTCGCCACTGTAGGACCAGGAGTCGCTCTCCCACGTCTCGTTGCCGACTTCCCCTGGACGGGGAATCGGATTGAACTTCCAGCGTGGCCTGCCAGTGCGGACATCGAATGCCTGCACCATGCCGGGCGCCGCTTCCCTGTTCATCGGGCGATCCGACATCGACCCGCCGATGCCCACACCGACAATGACGACGTCGCGACAGACCTGGGGTGCGCCGGTCCACGCGTACTGGGTCGCGCGCGGGCCAAGGCCCGGGCGCAAATTGACACGTCCCTTTTCGCCAAACGAGTTCAGCGGCGCTCCGGTCGCCAGATCGAGCGCGATCAGATACTCGCC
>JBEBGB010000691.1:0-2914 GCA_040081675.1 Vicinamibacterales bacterium | reverse complement strand
GAATCGGTCTTGATCGATCGCATTCCCGGCAAGTCGACCGTTGGTATCCAGATTCCCAACCACACGCGCGAGCAGATCTCGCTTCGCGAGTTGCTCGAGTCCGACACCTATCGGCGTTCGACCTCGAAGCTGACCATCGCGCTTGGCAAGACGATTCACGGCGAGCCGTACATGGCCGACTTGGCCGGCATGCCTCACCTGCTCATTGCAGGTTCGACGGGCACCGGCAAATCGGTCGGCATCAACTCGATGCTCACCAGCATCCTCTACCGCGCAACACCCGACGATGTGCGGCTGATCATGATCGATCCCAAGCGACTCGAGCTCGGGATGTACGAGGAAATTCCGCACTTGCTGACACCGGTCGTCGTCGACCCCAAACAGGCTGCCAACGCCCTGCGGTGGGCTGTCCGCGAGATGGAAGAACGGTACAAGACGCTCGCGGCCGAGGGTGTTCGCAACATCGAGCAGTACAACCGCAACGTGCTCCAGGCCGTCGCCGAGAAACGCACGCCAAAGGACGGCGAATACGCCAAGCCGCTTCCGTTCATCATCGTACTCATCGACGAACTGGCCGACCTGATGATGGTGGCCAGCAACGAGGTCGAACAGTCGATCGCCAGGCTTGCCCAGATGGCCCGTGCCGTCGGCATTCACTTGATCCTGGCGACTCAGCGGCCGTCGGTGGACGTGATCACCGGGCTCATCAAGGCGAACCTTCCGTCGCGCATTTCGTTCCGGGTGGCGTCGAAGATTGACTCGCGTACTATCCTGGACGGCAATGGCGCCGAACAGCTCCTGGGCAAGGGAGACATGCTGTTTCTGCCCCCGGCCTCGTCGCGGTTCATCCGCCTGCACGGACCGTACATTTCCGAGCAGGAGAGCGCCCGGCTGGCCAGTTTCCTGAGAAAACAGGGCAAGCCGACGTACGATGAGACCATCACCGCCGAAGAGAAATCGACGGCCGAAGGTATCGAGATGGAAAAGGACGACCTGTATGACGAAGCCGCGAGGATCGTCGTGCAGAGCAGCCAGGCATCCATTTCGTATTTGCAGCGCAGATTGCGCATCGGATTCAGCCGGGCGGCCCGGTTGGTCGATATGATGGAGATGGAGGGGCTCGTGTCACCCGCGGCGGGTGGCAAACCGCGTGAGGTGCTCGTGGACAAGGCGTACTTCGAGGAAGTGGACGCACAACTGCGATGACTCAATCCGCACGAACCATGATGCCGACGGCGCTTGCCGTCATCTTCCTCTGCGCAGGACCTGTCGCGTTGTCCTCGCAGGTCCGACCATTTCCTCAGCCGGCC
This sequence comes from Vicinamibacterales bacterium, assembly GCA_040081675.1. Lineage (GTDB taxonomy): Bacteria > Acidobacteriota > Vicinamibacteria > Vicinamibacterales > CAVVIG01 > CAVVIG01. Next base: position 1,604 of record JBEBGB010000691.1, on the reverse strand, counting down.
TCCGCTGATTCGCTCATCAGGGATGCGGCGGCGAAGGAGACCGCGGTGCGCAAGGCGCTCAACGCCAACGGCGCATCGGCGTCCATCCTCAAAGCTGTCCGAACCGTCGTCGGCGACTACGAGGGCATCGTCCGACGCCATCCGTCGAGTGCGGTCGGCGACGACGCGCTCTGGCGAGCCGGGAAGCTGTCCCGAGACGCCTTCGAGTCGTTCCGCGATGCGCGCGAGCGGTCCGCCGCGCTCCGCTTGTTCCAGCAACTGTCCCTCGCGTATCCGACCAGCGAATTTGCCAAACAGGCGCCGGACCAGATGGCGTGGCTCCTGGCACATGGCGCCACGCCGACTGCGGCCGAACGCCTGCCCCGACCAACGCTGGGTACTCCGCGACCGGCTGTGAATACCGAGGAACCACGGGCAGCCCTTGTCGCTCTCCGCACGGCTCCCGCTGATCCGGTCCCGGCGCTGCTGACGGCTCCAGTGACCGCGCCGAGCAAGACGAACCTCGTCAGCGTCAAGGCGATTCGTCGGACGGTGCTCGCCGACGTGGTCCGCGTCGTCATCGAACTCGACGGCGAAGTGGCGTACCACGACGAGCGCCTCGACGCGCCGAACCGCGTCTTCGTGGACTTGCCGACGACTCGAGCCAACCTGGCGCTTCAAGATCAGACCATTCGGTTCGACGACGACACCGACATTGTTCGCCTGATTCGAGTGGGTCGGCACCCGAACAACACGACGCGGGTCGTGCTGGAAGGCGCGGGCATCGCCAGCTACAGCGTCTATCCCGCGTACAGCCCGTTCCGCCTGGTGATCGACTGCATCCGCACGAAGCCTGTTGGAAGCAGCGTGCCGCTCGGCAACTACAAGGTGGCAGCCGCTCGTCCCCCTGCGCCGATTGAGCCCAGGCCCGCCGCGCTATCGCCGGTCGTACCTGCTCTACTGGTCACCACACCTGCTGTCGGGTCGCCAACGGTGAATGACGCGCGTCCATCGGCAACCCCGAACCCAGGCGCAGCGACCACAGATGTCTCGAGTCCAGATGCTCCGAGTGCTGAACGTCCTGCCTGGGCGACGGCGCTCAAGAGCGGCACTGCGGCGTCGCGGTCGGTCGCGCCAGTGACCTCGCCTGCGCCACCCATCCTGCGGTCGCAGAGGGTGCGATGGCGGATGCCGCTGCCCTCGCTGCCGGTCTCGTACTTGCCAGAGGTGGCGATGGTCGATCCGGTTGCGGCCGTCGTTGACACGCGGCCAACCCGGGCGGCCGGGAGCCCCGAGACGCCTGAAATACCTGCGGACGTCGCACCTGCTCCACCCGCGAGGAACGTCGCTGGCGGTCTGTCCATGGCACGGCAGCTTGGGCTGGGCGTGTCGCGGATCGTGATCGACCCAGGTCATGGCGGTCACGACCCAGGCGCTCAGAGTTCGGGAGTGACGGAATCAGAACTCGTGCTGGACGTGGCGCTTCGATTGGAGAAGCTGCTCAGCAAAGTTCCCGGGGTCGACGTGGTGATGACGCGGCGTGAGAACGAGTTCATTACCCTTCAGGAGCGCACGGCGATCGCCAATCGGGAGAGCGCCGACTTGTTCCTGTCGATCCATGCCAA
>JBEBGB010000131.1:0-10994 GCA_040081675.1 Vicinamibacterales bacterium | reverse complement strand
AGAAAGCGTTCGTAGGCAGCGCGGGCTTCGGCCCGGTGCCCTTGCCGCAGCTCTGCTCGCCCGAGACCGATGTGAGCGAGCGCGAACAAGGGCGAGGTGGGTGCGATGCCTCGATGGTCGATGACGAGACGAAACTGCGTGGCAGCCGCCGCGCCGTCCTCGAGCTGCAGTAGCGCAAGGCCTCGCACGTAAGGCGGCCAGAACTCGCCGGCCGATGTCACGTCGTACGGCTGTACAGGACCGAGGAGATCGCGTGCCCGATCGGCCTGGCCGCGATCGAGCGCGGCCACTGCCTTCGTGACGGGCACGAGCAACCGCATGCTCAGCGTGGCGTCGCTGAATCGCGACTCCAACTCCGAGACGATCGCCGAGGCGGCCTGTTGGTCACCGCAGAGTGCCAGCAACCGACTGGTGCGTTCGAGCGCGAAGTTGTCGCGCGACAGGCTCAGACCGTCGGACGACTCGCGCCGGGCTGTTGCGCAGTCGCCGACGAGCGCGTGCGATTCCGCGTCTTCGACGAGCCATCCGGCAGCCATTTGCGGCAGCGCGGCTCGCCGCGCCTGGTCGACTGCCTCTTGGTACAGCTCGTGACTCGCGCCAAACCGCCCGGAAAACAGCACCGCGCGCGCGCGCGCGTTGACCGCGAACATCTGTTCCTCGGCGCGTAGATCGCGCCAGGCGGCATCCATGCGCGGCCGGTCGCCCAGCACGAACGCCGACAGGAACTCGATCTGGCGCATGCCCGTGGTGTTCGCGCCGCCCTGACGTGCCTGGTTGATCGCCTCGAGTGCTTCCGTGAACTTGCCCTGCCACATCAGCGTGACGGCAAGGTTGCGGTGCGGAGGCACGAAGCGCGGATCGAGCCGCCGCGCCTCACGATAGGCCTGTTCGGCGCGCACCTGCTGGCCAAGGGTGCCCGCGGCCAGCCCGAGACTGTTGAAGGCGAATGCTTCGCGCGGGTACGACGCGGTCCACTCGATGGCCAGGTCGAGCGCCTTGCTCCACGCTTGCAGTGCGTCGACGTAGTAGCGCCACGACACGAAATAGCGCTCGCGCTCACTGACCCTGTCGCGAAGCTCGAAAGCTTTCTGCGCGTGGGGTCGCGCCTGCTGCGCCTGGTTCGTATTGGCGTAGATGCCCGAGAGCTGTGCATGGGCGAGGGCGAAGTCCGGATCGAGCTCAATCGCACGCCGCAGATGGGGTATGGCTTCGACCCGAAAGGCCACGCGCCCGTCGTCGAGCGCCAGCGAGTAGGCATGAAGGGCTTCGAGCGAGCCGGTGGTGGCACGAGCCAACGGCGTGTCGAACCTCTGGACCGAGCGGAGCGATTCGCCGAGCTGCTCGCGCAGCTTCGAGGTGGCCCGCCCGAGCGATGCGAGCACGTGTTCCTTGCTCGTCGCTTCCACCTGTTCGCGCGCCATGACGTCGCCCGTCTCGGCATTCACCGCTTCGAGCGCAATCGCGTAGTGTGTGCCGAGAGAGCTGATGGAGCCCGCCACAAGCGCCTTCAAGCGTTCGCGCTGGGCAATCTCGCGCGCGAGCGCACGCGTGACGGTCTCTTCCGGTCTCCGTTCCATCAGACGCAGGGTGTCGCGCACGCTGTCGTCGGGAAAGATCCTGAGAAACGGCGACTGTTCGAGCGCGACAGCCAGCGCCACCTTGAGGGTGCCATCGAAGACCGGTTCGCCGGTGGCGTTGATGAAGTCGGCGAGCACGATGGTGTCCTGATCGGTCAACACCGGCACTGCGCGTCGACCCACGAACGACGACAACAGCGCGAGCACCGCCACGGCCGCGGCGAGCCCGAGGGCCGCGACCCACGGCAACACGGTCCGCCGTTGAGTGGCGTCCTCGACTGTTCCTGCCAGGCAGGCCGCCATGGCGACTGGCGAGGCGTGGCGATTGCGCGGATCGCGCGCGATCGCTTTCATGACCACGCTGTCGAGAGTGGCGTCAATGCCTGGCACGAGCGCCGACGGAGGCAGAGGCCTGCTGGCGCCATCGGATGAGGTCGGTCCGTGCCCCACAAGCAGCTCGTACATGATCAGACCGATCGCGTACACATCAGTGCGCTCCGAGATGGCGGCACCGGCGACGACCTGCTCGGGTGCCATGTAGCCCGGAGTGCCGATCAGCGTGTGCGGGCGTGCTTCGGAGCGCGCGACGGCGATGCCGAAGTCCGTGATGCGGATAGCGCCGTTCCGGTCGACGAGCACGTTGGCCGGCTTGAGGTCGCGGTGCAGCACGCCTTGCGCGTGCGCGGCGGCCACCGCGTCGCACAGCTCACGTGTGACGTCGACCGCGCGGTTCGGCGTCAGGCGTCCGGCACGCCGGATCAGCGTGGCCAGGTCTTCGCCGTCGACGAACTCCATCGAGTAGAAGACGATGCCCTCCGACTCGCCTGCGTCGAAGACGCGACAGACACCCGAGTGCGTAATCTGCCTGGCCAAGCGGACCTCACGCAACAGCCGCGCGCGCTGTTCGTCGCTGCTGGCGCGCACCAGCTTGATGGCGACCGGCGTCTCGAGAACGAGATCATCGGCCTGCCACACTTCGCCCATGCCGCCTTGCCCCACTCGCGTCACCATGCGATACCGGCCCGCGAACACCACTCCCGGCACGAATCGGTCGGTGACCTGAGCGGAGGGTGACGCCGGCGTAGTTTCCTGGGACTGCGGGGTCCACGCAGCTGCGTGCGAGGCGCCCTTCGGGTCAGCGGCGGCCATATCGAAGTCCAGCCGAGTGTAACAGCCCCGGCGTGTCTAGCGCTCCACTCGCAGTCTGGCGCGCTCCCAGCCAGAGAAGTGCCCAGTCAGATACACAATGCGGTTACGTCCGGCGCCGCGGAGAGCGGTCGCCGCCATGTACGCGCGTGGGCCATGGCCGCAATAGAGCACGAGTTCGTCCGCTTGGGCGCCGGGCACTTCTGCGAAGCGTGAGGAGACCTGATTGAACGGGATGTTCACCGCGCCCGGGACGCGCCCTGCCGCGAACTCGCGCTCGCTTCGCACGTCGAGAATGAACGGGCGTTCTCCCTCGTCGAGCCTCGCCAGGAGTGCTTGTGCCGTGATCGACGTCGTGCTCGCACTTTCTGACGACGAATCGCGCGGCATGTCAGCGTCCGAACTGTCGTGGCCGTCGGCCGTTTCGTTCGCCGCTCTTCTATTCCAAGTTAGCGCCATCAGTCCTGGGGTCCATGCGAACGCCCACGCGAGGAACTGAATCAGGTAGTTGCGTCCTCCCGCCGGGGCGGCTCCCCAGAGGACGTTTCTGACCAGCGCGAACGCCAGACCGCCCGCAAGAGCGGCCAGCACACCGCGGACCGCAACCTCGCGCCATCTGCGCCTCTGCGGCGCGCGAAGCCACCGCCCGTCGAGTGCGGCCAGCAGCAGCCACATCGTGATCCACGCGCCGGGAATCGCGGGACCGTAGACGCGCGAATCGACGCCGGCGATCAGGATGTAGTAGCTGAGGGCACCGCCAATTCCGGCGAGCGTGCCAATCGGCAGCCCTTTCAGCAATCGTCCACACTGGGCTCCGAGGGCACCGCCAACAACCGTCAGGAGCAGTGCGCCGTAGGCCACGCCGGCGATCAGCGTGTGACGGATCCCGACCGTGTACCAGGTGAAGTCGCAGAGCGTCGCCGTGACAGCGACAGCGAGCGTGGCGATGAGGGTCGTCATTGGCTGCGTAGCGCCAGAGCAGTGTAGTGGATCGCGCTCTCCGGGCTGGGCGCGGAATCGCTAGTAGGGTTTCGGTTGCCGGCTCGACTGTCACGAAGGGCTCAGTGTTCGAACGAAGACGCGGAAACGTTTAGAACGAAGAAGACGCGGACACGACTCTCGAATCCGACAATACGTACTGCTGCCGTAGAACCCGAAGAGTTGCCAAGGGAGGCCGGTGGCCAGCCTTCCGGCTCAAACGGAGCGTTCGATGACACGATCAATTCGCATGCTCGTGGTGCTCATGGTGGCATCGCTACTCGCCCCGGCAGCCACGGGCCAACAGCCGGGCTCCAGATCGGATTCGGCGCCGCGCAATTCGTCGTGGCGCGAGATCGCCACGCCCGACTTCATCGTCATCGGAAGTGCACCGACAGCGGTGTTACGGAATACGCTCGTCGAGCTCACACGTTTCCACGACGCGCTGGCCCGGCTGTTCCCACAAGCGGCGCTCACGAGCGCGGTTCCGACGTATGTCGTTGTCCTGCGTGACTTCAACACCTTCCAGCGGTTTCAGCCTCGTGACAGTCGCGGGAAGGTCCAGGAGAACGTCGGCGGCTACTTCTCGCGGAGAGCGGATGCCAATGTCATTGTCCTGCCGGCGCCGAGCGGCAGCGACAGTCTGGAGACCATCTTCCACGAGTACGCCCACTATTTCTTTTCGCTGAACGTGCACAGGCCGATACCAACCTGGCTGAATGAGGGCCTCGCCGAGTTCTACTCGACGTTCCGCGGCGACTATCGAGGCAAGACACTGGTTGGCGCCGTGCCTTCGGATCGTCTCCGTTTGCTGCGAAACAGTACCTACGTGCCATTACGCAACATCGTCTCGCCGCGGGATCTCGCATCGATGTGGCGGTGGGACAGGCAGATCGCGATGTTTTACGCGGAGTCGTGGGCGCTGGTGCACTACATCGTCGTTGGCCGTGAGCATCCGACGCCCGCTCCGCTGAGCACGTATCTCGCGTCTCTTGCCGAAGGCGCCGATCAGGACCGCGCGTTCCGAGCAGCGTTCGGAACCGACGTCGACGGCATGGACCGTGAACTCCGTGAATACGTGAGACGAATCAGCCTGGATGCCATGGTCTTTGACATGCAGACCGAGAAACGGACGGCGAGCGAGGCGCGCCCGATCTCCGAGGTCGATGTCAATGCGCTCGAAGGACGGTTGTTGCTGGAGGTGCGGGCGCTCGAGGACGCGGAGAAGGAACTGAAGCAAGCCGTGCAGCAGCAGCCGACGCATGCGGCTGCCCAGATTGCGTTGGCCCGTCTGCGGCTGGCTCAGGATCGCGAAGATGAAGCGACCGCCGCGCTCCAGCAGGTGGTCGCTGCCAATGAGGCCGATGCGACGGCGCAATATTACCTTGGCGTCTCGCTCGAACGTGCCTGGCGCCACGAGGAGGCGGTTGCGGCATTTGCGAAAGCCGTCAGGTTGACGCCGCGCAACTCCTCGTTCTGGTCCGGGCTGAACTCGGCCGCACTTGGCCTGGGGCGTGATGCTCAGGCCGCCGCCGCGCTGCAGAATGCCCTGCAGTACGAATGGTCGCCCTCGCACTACTGGAGTCAGGGGCTCGAGGCACTTCGGCTTGGACGCGACGATCTGGCCGCGTCTTCGATTGCGACTTACATTGATCTAGCCGGGACTGACGACGAGCAGTCCGTGTATCCGCTGTTCGTCCGCGCCGTTGCCGCCTGGCGCGCCGGCCGACCAGCGGAGGCAGAGGCAGCGCTGGCACTGGCCCAGAAGGCCGAGCCTCCCCAGGAGTGGACCCGTAACGTCTTGGGCTACCTGCAGGGCCGTCTCGAGGAGTCAGCGTTCATGCGTGCTGCGCACGAGATCGGCGAGCGGACCGAGGCACACACGTACATCGGGTTCAGGCAGGCAATCGCCGGTCGTGCAGACGATGCCGTCGTACACTTCCGCTGGGTCGCCGAGCGCGGCGCGAAGAATTACGTAGAGTACGAGCTAGCGAGGAACGAGCTGAATCGCCTGAAGTACCGCAGCAAGTCGCCGGCGGCTCCGTAGGGGGAACCCGGGTTCAGCCTGATCAACGCACGGCCCTATACATGGTGTGGCCGGAGTCGGATCGCTTGGACGCATTCAACGCGGTCAGCCGGTCGTACACGCGAGCCGCAGAAGACGTCAACGGCATGCTGTTCCCAGTGGGCGAGGCTTGGCGCGGAGCCTGGCGCCGGGACGCGGACGTCCCGCTGTACGGTCCGGACGGGTTTCACCCGACCCCCACGGCCACCTACCTGGCGGCGCTCGTCATCTATCAGCAGATTACCGGTCGGTCGCCGGTGGGCCTTCCCGCATGGTCGCAGATGTCGGCGGACCGCGCGCTCCTGCTGCAGAAAGCTGCAGAGGAAGCGAACGCACAATTCGGTCGACGCTGAGAAGTCGTCGACGATGCAGCTGCGAATTGCCAGCGCTGGAACGGAGGACCATCCTGCTCGAACGGATGATCCAAACGCAACGTCGCGGAAGGCTGCGGGTCACAAGTCGTCGGTCACGCCGCGCGAGGCTACACTCGTCGAACCATGCCCTTGTCGGAACGACCGCATGAGCGCAGTGCCCGATACGTGCTTGCGCTGCTCGCGCTCTGCCTCCTTTCGAGGCTTCCGCAGTTGCTCGGTCCACGCCTCTTCCTCGACGGCGACGAAGCCACCCTCGGCCTGATGGCGAAGGCGCTCGCGCAAGGACGCGAGCTGCCGGTGTTCTTCTGGGGACAACGCTATGGCTTCTCGCTTGTAGAAGCAGCGGCCGGCGCCCTGGCGTTCCGGGTGGCGGGTGTGAGCGCGTTCGGACTCAAGCTATCCATGTTGGGGCTCTGGACGGCCGGCCTGCTCTGTCTGTTCTTCGCGCAGGCCCGGCTCATGGGCGCGCGACGCGGGTTCTGGCTGACGGCACTGCTGGTGCTGACACCAGGCTGGGCCGTCTGGTCGATGAAGGCGCGTGGGGGCTATCTCACCGCCTTCGCGGTGGCAGGGGCGCTCGTGTGGCTGCTTGTGGAGGAACAGCGCAAGCCGAACTCGTTGAAGTGGCTGGTGGCTGGCGTGGGCACGTCGGTGATCTACCTGGCACAACCCCTCTGGGTGCCCGGCGTGCTCCCATTTCTGACTGTGGCACTGCTTCGGCGCCGACGGCTGTTGTGGACGACTGGATACGTCGCGACCATGGTGGCCACGCTTCTGCTCGCGAGGCTGGCCGCCGCCGCGGGCTCGGGCGCGTGGGCCGGCCCGCCGTTCGAGGTGCTCAGCTACGTCGTGGCGGCCCAGGAGATGGCGCAGCAGATCTTCACCACCATGACCGGGTCCTATTACCTCTGGTGGGCCATCGAACCTCCAGGCCTCGCCACGACAGCGCTGGCGGCGTGCTGGTATGCCGCCATCCCGCTGACCTTCGCCCTGCAGGTGTACCGCGTGGCGACGAGGCGGTTCCACCCACTTTCGCACCTGCTCTTCGCTTCGCTCTGGGGCACGCTTGTCGCAGAGTGGCTGTTGCTTGGCGCGCGTGATCCGCGCTACATGCTGCCGATTGTCGCCCCGCTCGTGCTGCTCGCCGGTGTCGAGTTCGCGGATCTGGTCGAACGCCGGGTGCTGCCCGCGTTCGTGGCCACGGCGCTGGCAGCCATCATGTTGGTCGCGGGGGCGGGCTCGATGATGGAGTTCGGCCGCTTCTCGTTTCTGTGGCCCAACCGGCCGGGCAGTATGCCGGAGGCAGCCAGGATCCGGCAGGTCGTGAACTATCTGGACGCACACGACGTGCGGCACGCGTACGCGGCAAACGGACTGCTCGCGTGGCAGTTGATGTTCTACGGCGACGGCAACGTGATCGCGCGCTCGTTCGATCCCGTTGACCGCCGCCCTGAGTTCCCGCGCGCCGTCGATCACGCGCTCGTGAGCGGCGAACCCGTCGCGATTGTCGGTTTTACGAACGCCAGCGGAGCGCCCGGCTGCGGTGGCGACCCGGGATGCACGGGCGGGATCGAGCGACTTGCGCCAAGTCCAGAACACCTCTTCATCGTGGACGGCAAGTACTTCGTCTACGCCGACGCCGACCGGACGCTTGTCGAGGCGCTGAAGTTCAGGGTCTGGGAGTGAAGCGTGGTCGGCCGTGGGCGGATGGGGCGATCGGCGTAGCGGCTCATGGCTCACTCGACGTTCCGACGTCTGTGCTGGGCGTGCAGCTTCAGACCGCGGTGAAGCAGTGCAAGCGCCGGCCACGCGGCCAGCAGTGCGATGAAGTACGCCAGGACGGCGGGGAACGCGACGGCCAGGGCCGCCAGCGCCAGCAACAGGACGCCAGAAATGAAAGCGATGTGGGCTTCGACCGGCTCCAGCACACGTCGGTTCGCAATGGCTGCCGTGACGGTGTTGCCGATGCGGACCGCTCCGGCAACGGCTCTCGACCGGCTCCCGCCCACCCTCCGCCTTCCGCGCAATCGGCGTTGCCTAGGCGCATGCACCCTGTTGCGCGTGTCGAGCGTCACTTCCGTCGCGTTCTCGAGATCGGCCAGGAACATCGTCTCCATCGCGCGCCCGAACGGTTCGTCTTCGACGATGACGTCCAGCTCGCGATTGCCCATCCAGCTGGCGACGTTGAGATTGGTCGACCCAATACGGGCCCACTGTCCGTCGGAGACTGCGCTCTTCGCATGCAGCATCGGGCCGTTCCACTCGAAGACGCGCACGCCGGCTTCGAGCAGCGGCCGGTATCCGGCGCGCGAGAACATCCTGAGAATGGGAATGTCCGAGGCACCGGGCACGAGCAATCGCACATCGACCCTGTCTGCCGCCGCTGCCCGCAGCGCCTGCACGTAGGGAGCGGTGCCGGCGAAGTACGCGTCCGTCAGCCACAGCGTGCGACGCGCCGTCGCGGCCACGAGCTGGTCGACGCGAAAGATACCGGCCGCATTCGGGACCGTGGCCACGACACGCACCGCCACCATGCCGGGATTCGAAGAGTCTCCATCGTCTGACTCGGTTTCGGTGTCGGGAGGGAGCGGTGGACCCGCAGCGCTCCAAGCGTCGGCAAACGCGTCTTCGCAATCGGCTACTGCGGGTCCGCGCAGCTCGATCCCCGTATCACGCCAGGGGGCGATGCCCTTTGCCGAATCGCCCACCCATGCCTGTCCCACGCATAGCCCCGTCACGAAGGCGATTCGTCGATCGAGCGAGATCATCTTGCGGTGGTCGCGACTCACCCACCCGAGCGGACTGTCGAACTGTGGTGGGTTGTAGCACCGTACGTCGACGCCTCCATCGCGGAGGCGATTCCAGAACGATCGCGACGTCGTCCGAAACCCACCCATCCAGTCGTAGAGCAGACGAACCGTGACCCCTTCCGCCGCCTTGCGGAGCAGCGCGTCGGCAAAGAGGGTGCCCTGGTCGTCCTCGTGGATGATGTACATCTCGATGTGAATCGTCCGCCGGGCTGCGCGGATGGCGTCGAGCCATGCCGGGTAGTTCTCCACGGCGTCCTTGAGCAGCCTCACGCTGTTCTCCTCGCGGAGCTGGGCGCCTGACGCGCGCAGGAAGGCGCGTCGCGCGAACGGCCGTGCGCGAGGTGTCTCCGAATGCGTGCTGTCCGCGCCCGCGCCCGCGCCCGCGTCGTGCGGCGGTGAGCTCTCCACTATCGACACATGGCCGTCCTCCTCGGCGCAGTATTCAATATCGGGTGGTCACAGTCCAGTTGGGGACCAGGGTAACGCGACGGCAGTTGACGCCATCGTCTCACCGTCAGCACGCCGCTGCGAAGCCGCCTTCTCGATGCGTGGTCGAAGTCGGCCCATGGTCGTCGTCGGCCACGACAGCTCACCGCTGTCCGTTGCGACTCCGGCGTGAGGTATCGTGCCGTCCATGACCGACCCGGGTCTTGCGTTGATCTTGAGCGGCGGCGGCGCGCGCGCCGCTTACCAAGTGGGGTTTCTTCGCTATCTCTCCGCCCGCCATCCCGACCTGGCGCCGGCCATTCTGACCGGTGTGTCGGCAGGCGGACTCATTGCCGCGATGCTCGCCGCTCGCCCTGGTGACTTCGCCGAGGCGGTGGATCGCCTCACCCAGACCTGGCAGCACCTCAGGATCGAGGACGTCTTTCGCGTCGACCCGAAGGACCTTGCCGCTCGCGCCACCCGGTGGGGATTTCGTTTGGTGTCTGGCGGCCGGTCTGTGTCGGAGCGCGTTCGCAGCCTCGTCGACACCGCGCCTCTGGGCACGCTGCTCGAGCGCGTGCTCGCGCCGCTGGCCGATGGCACCTTTCCGGGAATTGCCAACAACCTCGCGGCCAAACGGCTTGACGCTGTGGCGCTGACGGCGTCGAGCTACACAACCGGGCAGTCGGTGACGTGGGTCCAGAGCCGCAGTGGCCTTGACCTGCTGACGCTGGACGGGGCACGCCGAACGGCCGTGCCCGGTCAACTCAGGCTCGACCACGTCATGGCTTCGGCATCGTTGCCGTTCTTCTTTCCGGCTGTTGCCGTGGACGGGTCATGGTACGGAGACGGCGGCATTCGGCTGACCGCCCCGCTGTCGCCTGCCATTCAACTTGGAGCGCGACGAATCATTGCCGTCGGCACCCGCTACCCGCGTTCGCCCGAGGAGGCGCGGCGACCGTCTGTTGATGGCTATCCGCCGCCGACGCAGGTTGCTGGCGTGCTGTTCAACGCCATCTTTCTCGACCTGCTCGATACCGACGCACGACGACTCGAGCAGATCAACGCGCTCATCGACCAACTGCCGCCCGGTCAGCACAGTGACCTGCGTCGCATCGAACTGCTCGTGCTTCGGCCGTCGCAGGACCTGGGCCGTCTGGCCAACGAGTTCGAGGCCGCGCTGCCGCGCGCTTTCAGGTTCCTCTTCAGAGGGCTCGGCAGCCGACAGACGCGGTCCAATGACATGCTGAGCCTTCTGATGTTTCAGTCCGACTACATTCAACGCCTGATCGAGCTCGGCGAGGCGGACGCCCGGGCGCGCGCTGGCGACATCGATGCGTTCTTGGACGGAACCGGACACCAGGTCCCCTGAGCTCGATCTGCACCGGCACGTCCCGCACGCGCGGCTCCGCCGCTGGATCTGTTTCCGCGGCGTGCAACACAACGTGTTGAAGAGCACAGCCTTTCGAATGGCATTGCCCCGACAGCCGATCTGCTACGTGGTCTTCTGACGCTGGGGCACAGACCCTACGGAATCGCCCTCGCCTTCCGGCCTTCCTCCTGCGCTAGACTCGCTCGCAGTCCTTAGAAGGAGACGGGATATGTTCGCGTCCGTGAT
>JBEBGB010000006.1:0-38973 GCA_040081675.1 Vicinamibacterales bacterium | reverse complement strand
GAGGCGACGAACCTCGCGCGCGTACCGCTCGATAATGCGCATGAAGCCCTCCTGCTCGACGGTCAGAAAGATCCAGAAGGCAATGATCACGAAACAGAGCAAGAGCGCCCGGGTGTTCCCATGGTTCCACGAGCTCCATGCCCGTGGTAGAGATTTGTGGGGCGGTCACGGGAGCGACCATCGCATCGTGTATCTTTGGAAGTTGCCTGCCCGGGTGGCAGGCTCTGTCAAGGGATCCCGCACATGACCGACACATCGACACGAGAAACGCTCGGATTCCAGGCCGAGGTCAAACAACTCCTGCACCTGATGATTCACTCCTTGTACGGCAACAAGGAGATCTTCCTGCGCGAGCTGGTTTCGAATGCCTCAGACGCGTGTGACAAGCTGCGTTTCGAAAGTGTGACCACGGGCTTGCTGTCAGGCGAGGATCCGGCGTTTGCGATTCGCGTGAGCTACGACAAGGAGGCGCGCACGATCACGGTGTCGGACAACGGCATCGGCCTCTCTCGCCAGGAAGTGGTCGAGCACATCGGCACCATCGCCAAGTCGGGCACGCGCGAGTTCTTCGAGAGACTCCAGGCCGACCCCTCGAACAGCGGCAAGGACGCACAGCTGATTGGTCAGTTCGGCGTCGGCTTCTACTCCGCCTTCATCGTCGCTGACCGTGTCGTGCTGCTCACACGTCGTGCGGACGCGGCGGCCGACGGGGGCGTGAGGTGGGAGAGCGCGGGCGAAGGCGACTACACCGTCGAACGTGTCGAGAAGGTCACGCGTGGTACGGATGTGATCCTGCATCTCCGCTCCACGGAAGACGAGCTGCTATCGGGGTCGCGCCTTCGGGAAATTCTGCGTAAGTACTCCGACCACATCACATTCCCCATCCTGATGAAGAAGGAACACTGGGATTCCACCGCGACGACGCAAGTGGTGACCCAGGATGATGAACAGGTCAACCAGGCCTCGGCCCTGTGGGCACGTCCGAAGTCCGAGATCACGGAGGAGCAGTACCGCGAGTTCTACAGTCACGTCGCGCACGACTTCGAGCCACCGCTCGCCTGGGCGCACGCGAAGGTGGAAGGCCGCCAGGAATTCACGCAGCTCTTCTACCTGCCGCGCCGGGCACCGTTCGATGTGTGGGACAGGGACAAGCGACACGGCGTGAAGCTGTACATCCGCCGCGTGTTCATCATGGACGCCGCCGAACACCTGCTGCCCGCGTACCTTCGTTTCGTTCGAGGCATCGTGGACTCGAGCGATCTTCCGCTGAACGTGTCGCGCGAGATGGTCCAGCAATCCCCCGACGTGGCGCAGATTCGCTCGGCATCGGTCAAGCGCGTGCTTGGTCTGCTGGAGGATCTCGCGACCAATCAACACGACAAGTACGCAACGCTCTGGAAAGAGTACGGTCGAGTGCTCAAGGAAGGCGTCATCGAAGACGGCGCCAACAAGGAGCGCGTGGCCCGGCTGCTGCGGTTTGCCTCGACTCACGCCGACAGCGCGGACCAGACGGTGTCGCTTGCCGATTATCTGGCGCGCATGAAGGAAGGGCAGGACGCCGTCTACTTCGTCACGGCGGACAGTTACTCGGCCGCGAAGAACAGCCCGCATCTCGAAGTGTTTCGGAAGCACGCCGTCGAGGTGCTGTTGCTCTCCGACCGCATCGACGAATGGGTCGTCACCCATCTCACCGAGTTCGAGGGCAAGCGGCTGCAGTCAGCGGCAGATGCGAGCCTCGATCTCACGAAGCTGGGCGAAGTGGCGTCAACGCTCGACACGGCAAAGGATGATGAGTACAAGGACTTGCTGACGCGTGTGCAGGAGGTGCTGAAGGACAGGGCCAGTGCGGTCCGCCTCACGCGGCGCCTCACCGATTCGCCGGCGTGCCTCGTTGGAGACGAGCACGGCATGAGCCGCCATCTCGAACGCATTCTTCGCGAGTCGGGTCAGTCGATGCCGATGGCGGCAAGCCGTCCTGTTCTCGAGATCAATCCCGACCACCCCGTGGTGCAACGACTGAACCGCGAGTCGAATGCTGCGCTCTTCGCCGACTGGAGTCAGATTCTCTTCGACCAGGCGCTGCTCGCCGAGGGCGGCGAGCTCGAGGACCCGGCGGCGTTCGTGAAGCGCCTGAACTCGCTCACGCTCGCACTCGCTGGTGGCGGAACGTCGAAGATCTGGGTGCCTGGCAACTGAGGTCGCCTTCGGCCTGTCTCCGTAATTGGTGACTTCGCGAGCTGGTGAGTTGGTGAACGGACGGCAACCGACTCACCAACTCTCGAACTCACCAACTCTCCAATTGTTCGGATTCAGTCATAGCCGCAGCAGATAGGACACCTTCGCGAAGAATCCCCGCTGGCTCTCTCGGAGCTTGCCCTCTCCGAGTACCCACGCATCGTCGCGATAGCCGCGTTGTTCGATGAGTGAGCCGTAGCCCAGGTACGTCACCGAGCCGGGTCGCAACTCGTATGACAACAGCGTGTCGGTCAAGATGCGATGGCGTGAGCTGTCGTACTGGGCAATGCCTCGCAGGAAGAGTTCGCGCGTGAACTGATAGGTGGTCTTCGTGTTGATGATGTCCACCCGATACACCGGCTGGCCGGTGTCTTTCCGATCGAACGTGACGTGGTCGAACGACACCGATTGCGAGAACCGTCCGTTCGGTTGCAGCACGAGACCGCCGTTGAGGCGCCGGCGCTGTCCCTGGAAGGGGCTCGTCGGGTCGTAGAACACCGCCAGACCGTTCTCGAATCGGCCATCGAGTTTGAGCCAGCGATAGAGCTGCACATTGCCCCAGGCGCGGAGGGCCCTGCGGTCGAAACGCTGACCGGCCCACGGCTCGAAGCCCCACATGTGGTCGACGCGCAGGAAGCCGAGCCTGGTGAAGTTGAACCTGGCGCCCGCAACTTCGATCAAGTCGCGCCCGCCTGCGATGCGATCCTCGCCGCCCTGGATGAAGTTGAAGGGTGTGACGCGCCGCACCCACGCGAAGCGGCCCTTCCCCGGATAGAAGTTGTGATCCCCATAGAGCCAGCCGCTCGTGATGCCGACGCGGTTGAGGAACGCCGTATCCATCTGAAACGTGCGGCTGTAGTGTTCGACCGATCCGCTCGCCGACATCGCGCGCGTGTTGTAGTTGTAGCTGAGCGTGGCGCCGACGCCACGCTCGGCGGAGGAGTCCGCTGGCCGAGTCGAGGACGCGAGCACGAACGCGTCGAGCCGTTGAGTAGTGCTCACGCGGGTGGACAGGTCCATGCCCGCGACACGGTTCGAACGTCCGGCGAACTCCGAGTCGGTCACGATCGCTCCCACGTACTCGCTCGCACGCAGGCTGTATTGAGCGCGACCGACATTGACGATTCGGTCACGTCCTGCTGCCGGGTCCGTCGGCGACAGCGCCAGTCCAGGCGCCTGATCGGATGCCGTCAGCGTGGCGAACGTGAGTCTGCCTGTGCTTCCGGTGAGCTTCACGCCGGCGATGGGGTCGATGATTCGCCGCGTGTGAACCGCGCGCTGCATGCTGTTATCGCCGCCGCCAGTGGTGGCCAACGAGAAGATGCCGGCGCCCTCCATGAAGAAGGGCCGCTTCTCTGAGTAGAAGACAGGAAAGCGCTGGTTCACGTCCACCTGGAACGCATCGCTCTCGACCTGGCTGAAGTCCGGGTTCACCGTGGCGTCCAGCGTGACTTGCGTGGTGATCCCGAACTTGGTGCTGATGCCCGCGTCTTTCACCTGATCCATCGGGGCCCAGGCCGTCGGCGTGGCACGGTTCTGACGCTCGGACACGCTGACGCTCGGAATGACGTCGCGCGGAAGCCGCGGATCCAGATGTTCGAAATGCAGCGACGCGTGCTTCTCGAACACCCACTTGCTTGGTTCGAGCGCCGGCCACGCCACGGACACGCCGATGCGGCTCACTTTTCTCCAGAACAGCAGACCCATGCGAACGTTGTCGCCACTCGAGAACCGAAGGCTTCTGAGCGGCAGGCGGATCTCGACGACGTAACCCGTGGATGTGACACGGCCGGCACTCTCCCAGACCCAGTCGACCGAGCCGTCTTCATTGCCGGCGACGCTGTTGAGCATGTCGAGCTGGACGCCGCTCGGATTGACCATCATGTGGTACGACAGCTGACCCGTGCCGGTCGGATCGAGGCTCAAGCCCACCCAATCGTCAGCGCCGATGTTGTCGCGCTTCGACACCGAGGTCTTGATCCGCTCAGGCTCGGGGTCGTCGCACTGAAACGCGAAGTACAACGCGTCCGCGTCGTAGGCCACCCACACGCGCGTGGCTTGCGGGATCGTGTCGCCGTGCAGCGGGTTGTAGGACCGCCAGTCGCCGGTCTCGATCGAGCTTCCACTCCAGGCTCTGTCATCCAGCACGCCGTCGATGCGCGGAGGCGTCGAGAGTTGCAGCGCATTGATGACCGGCGCCGCAGGATCGTCTGCGGCGCCGGCGGGAACAGCTGAGACAACAAGCAGCAGAATGGCGAGCCATCGCATGTCGATGAATACTGACGACCGCAGTGAAGGTTACCGATCGACGAGTGCGTGTTTGCCCCGTCGATCCCACGGATCGGTTGCTCAGTTTCGTGTCGCGTCGTCCATGGTGCGCCCGGGACCGCGCGCGTCATCGATTCGAGGAGCGCGCTAGCGGCGGAAGCGCACGTACCGGTTGTCGGGGGAGGCGTCTTCTACCGTGTACGTCACCGCATCGACCTGCGCGTTGTGCTGATCCTGCAGTATCAGGTTGCCTCCCTGGTTTCCGAGCTGGACGCCCTTGCCGTCGAGCATGATCAGCGCGGACTGACCGGGTTGGATCGTCATGGTGATGGCAGTGGCCCGCGCGTTCTTGTCCACGAGACGCCAGTTCGTGAGCGTCTGCGTCGAAGTGGCGAGGCTCCCGATCACGACGACTTCGCGGCCCGGATCGGCGCCGCTCGGATTGATGAGCGCGCGTTCGATGTAGACCGCGGCCGGCGTCGGACCCGTTGGTGGAATCTGACTCCCGCTGAGAATCTGAGCGATCGTGGTCGCGCCTGGTGCGGCATTTCCCACGGCGTCGGTTGGAATCTGCTGCGTCTGAAAACCCAGAAAGAGCCCGAGATATCGATCGGGAAACGAGAGGATGAGCCCTCCGTCGTGGAACACACCGTTGTCTCCGGCATGCGCGCCGACGTTGCCCTGGTTGAGGTGAATGTCGTGGATGCCGTGCAGACCATCGGTGTTTCCGAATTCGACGTCAATCGGCTTGTGTAAGTTCTGCTCGAACTTGGCGCCGAATGCGTAGATCTCGCCACTGGCGTTCTTGCACTGGTCCAGATAGAGCGAGAGCAGGTCCTGCAGGTCGTCGCTGCTCGCGCTTCCAGACGGTGGCAGCACGCGTCCGGCCGTCCAGTCAAAGAGGGGCGCCTTGACGTAGTCGAGGGCGTGATCCGCACTCCTTGCAAGAGCCGTGAAGCCCTGGGACAACGACGGCAGTGAGGCCAGGAGCGGATGGCCCGCGAGTGGATCGACAACCCAGAACGCCACGTTCGAGGCAGCGTTTGCGCCGGCGTCCGATTGCACATTCACGGCGATGCGCCACGGCTGGCCGCCGTCTTCGAGCACGCGAATCTGCAAGTGCGGAGTCGAGACGTTGTCTTCACGCTTGTATCGGTCCGGGTGTCCACGGAGCACACCGTATTGAATGGCCATCACGCCTCCTGTGGTGTCGAACGACCGGGGGCGCTGATCCGAACGCCGTAAGCGCTCCACCGCGGACGCGGAGGGCGCGGAGAACCTAGACCGGGGTGGGCTATGGGCTCTAGGCGATAGGCTCTGGGCGTGGCGCTAACGCTCACACCGACAGTTCGTCTTCGGTGTCGCGCCGTCTGACCCGACCCCGACCTACCTGACCGTCCTGACCGTCCTGACCTACGCTGCGCTCAGCGTGTCCGGCAGCGCCTCCATGAACTGGTGGGCTGCGGCAATCTGGCTATTCTCCGAGATGAACGCGAACGCAGAGGCGCCGACCGTCTTGAGACCCGAGCCATTCGACGCGCCAAGTGCCGCGTGCATGACGGGACACTGGTCGATCAGCCCGAGGAGTGCGGCCCACGCGGGCATGTCCAGGATGGTGATCACGTCGAGCGCGTCGCGAGCCAACCACGGCGTGCCGGCTTTCCAGTGCTGTGCCATCTCGATGCGAAGCGCGTTGAGTCCCTTCTGGGTTTCGCGATCGTCGCAGCGCAGGTTCCTCAGGACCCGCACCAGTTGCTGCGCCGCGTAGAGGCAGACCTGCTCGTAGAGGATGGCCCACCCGACTTGAAACACGGTCACCAGATCGCGACCAACAAGGAAGTCTTCCGGGAGGCTCGTTCGGGTTTGGGAACGTGCGGTACCGCTTCGAGTTTCGGACGGGGGCCAGTGGGGTGGCCAGTTCTCCAGACCCAGGTTGCAGACGGCGACGCTTGCATCCGACGCCTCCTGCAGCGAGAACGGCCGTCCCTGTATTGAGCCGCCAGCGACGAGCGTGTTCACAAGGTAGGCAAGCTCCTGGCTTCTCATCGAGTACGCGACGTAGTGTCGGTTGCGAACGAACCGCATGTGGGCCTGCATCTGCGCGAGACGTGAGAGCTGACCCTCCGGTCGATCGAGCAGCGCCCGTGTTGCCTGGGGGAGGATTCCAGCCTCGGAGATCACCTGGACGAAGGCGTCGAGTGACGGATTCGGCATGAGTGCGGTGTTCTGCGACGCAGCCGTCGGGTGTGTCTCGAGGTCAGGTTCGGTCGTGTCATGTCCCATCGCTCGGAAATAGGCGAGAGTGACGGTGCTGACCGGAGGACTTGTCCCTGGTCCACGTTGAAGCTGTCGCGACATCTGGAGAAATGCGCGAGCCTGGTCTGGCGTGGCGTAACCCTGCCGTTCACGGCGTCCCTCACGACTGGCCGCCACGTCGAACACGGTCTGCTCCTTCGCAGAGAGGAGATCATCCAACCCATCGCTCTCATACCCGTCGTTCGACAGTTCGATCCAGCCGCGCAGCAAACGCTGAAAGTAGCCCTGATGTTCACCATTCAAAGCGGTCAGCATCGCGACGATGGCATCCCATGAGTCGGTGCGTGTGGAGAAGAACCGGTAGCCGCCGAGGTCGTGAGTGAACGTGGGTTTCCCTGCGGACTCGAACTCCTCTGCGGTGTGATCATCGTCATCTGGTGACGGAGCATGCGGGATGGCTGCGAGATGTGCCACGCGTGCGTGCTGTGCCAGGCCAGTGGTCACGAGACCCAGATCCAGGCTGGCGACCGTTCGCGCCGCAACATCAGGATCCACGTCGACGAGCACCTCGAGCCACACGCCGAAGCGATCGGCATCGAACTTCTCGTCCAGCCCCGGACTGGCAGCGCGCCACAGATCGAGGTCGAAAACACCTTCGAGTTGGTGGGGTGTGGCCAGCGCGACGAGTTCGCCGCACTCCTCGAGTCCACACGTCTGAATGACCTGGTGAAGCAGTCCGGGTTGCAGCTGCGGGACGACCTGCCCGAGATGCGGCGTGTCCAGGATGCGCTCAATCAGGGAACGAGCGGCCAGACCCGGTAGCAGCGAGCTATCGTGCCGCTGACGCTTGGCCACCGATTGTCGAGGGCGAGGGCGCGAAGGCTTCGCGTGTGGCAAGCGAGGAGCGCGCGTTGTCTTTCGCATGGAGGATGGCCACTCTAATGGAGGCGCCACCTGGGAAACAGTCTGTTTCTACATTGACACGCCGCGTACACTGTCAGTGAGGGGATTCGAGTTCCAGTCCGAAAACCCTCTCCCCCGACCACCCGCCGCGCACCGAACACGCCCAGGCACTCCGCGCTCCCTCTACTGATGGGCATTCCCGGCCCGCGCCGTATTTTTGGCGTCGGTCGCGATCGCCAATCGGCAAATGGCTTGCCCTGCCGAGACCGAGCCTTTCCCTTCCCGATATGGGTAGTGCGCTACCTCACTGATGCTGCGCGCCGCGCTGGATGCGTGGCACGACGCCTGCAGAATTCAACCGGCAGGTGCTCCGAGTTGGAGCCAGAAGCGGGTGCTCGCGCGTGCGCGTGGCTCGCGAAACTGTGAGGCAGGTATGCGAACCAAACTGACGTTGATGATGATCGGCTGCGCGATGACACTCCTTGGTGCAGCGTGCAACAAGTCCAACGTGGCGGCGCCGAGCAGCGTCGTGAGCGTGACTGTGACCGGTGCCCAAACGGCGACGCCGACCTTTCAGCTCACGGCGGCTGCGCACTACGCCGATGCAACGGTGGGCGATGTCACCAGCCAGGCCAGCTGGCAGTCATCCAACCCTCAGGTGGCGACGGTGACCGGCACGGGCATGGTCACGGCAATAGGGCAGGGTGAGGTGAACGTCACCGCGACATTCGGAGGGCAGGTCGGATTGTTCCATGCGACGATTGCCCCGAGTCCGGTCGCTGCACTCACGCTCTCCGGCATGCCAAGTGGTCCTGTCAGTGCCATTCAATTGACCGCAACCGCGCGCCGGCAGAACGGCGCCAACGAAGATGTGACCAGTCGAGCCACGTGGGAATCCTCCAATCCGCAGGTCGCGACCGTTTCCGCCGGGCTCGTGCGCGGAGTCGACAACGGCACCGTCATGATTCGGGTGAAGTTCGAAGGCGCGCAGGCCGAGTCCAACATCGTCGTCGCGTCCCGTGACACCATCACGATTCGGGGAGTGGTGACAGAAGCCGCACCAAACGCAGTCCCGGTGCCCGGAGCTCGAGTCAGTGCGCTGGTCGGTCAGTCAACGATCACCGATGCTGGTGGCAACTTCGTGTTGAGCGGTGTTCCGACCGGCAGCTTCATCTACGAGGTGTCGAAGGACGGCTACGAGATCCTGAGCGGCTTGACGATCTCAGAGACCGACATGAGAATGGACTTCACGATCTATCCGACGCCTCCGGAAGACGCGTCGCTGAAGACCGCAACTGCTCGATGCAACGACCGCACGTGGAGCTGGGCGCAGACGCGTGCGACAGCGTGTGTCTCGAACGGCGGTGTTGCCTACGCGGTCTGTCCTGGTCCGATGTGTTCGAACTAAGATGACGTTCCGCGAAACACGCGTCATTCCAGAGAATGGCGCAGGATCGCGGACTACCTCGCGCTGCAATGGGCGCTGCACCGGCAAATGACGGTGCAGCGTCGACCCTTGTCGGGCCTTTCCGTGGTGGTGACATGAAGGTTCTGCTGGTCGACGACTATCTCGACGCGCTCGAGGCGCTGAGCCTCTATCTGGTCGCTGTCGGATTCGACGTCAAGACCGCCAGTGACGGCTCGGAAGGGCTCGACCTCGCGCTTGTCTTTCGTCCGGACGTGATTGTGCTCGACGTGCAGATGCCCGGACTGTCAGGGCTCGACGTGGCGGCGGCGTTGAAGGCGAGGCCGGAGACGGCGGACACTCCGCTCATCGCGCTCAGCGGCCGCAACCGAATCACGGAGAGCGCGGATATGCGAGAAGCGTTCGCGAGCGTGATGTCGAAACCTTGCGAGCCGGATGCGCTCATCGCCGAAATTCACCGCGTGTCAGGCGGCTGAGTGCCTTGTTCGAGCACGAGATCGAACAGCACACGCACCGTCTGAGCAGACTCGTCGAATCGCCAGCGGCCCCCCGCCAGTTCGACCGCATGCAATCCCGCCGCAACGGTCAAGCCCTGATAGACCCACGGGTCGAAGGTGCTCCGCACGATTCCCCCTCGTAGGGGCGGCAAGGTCGCGGACACGCGCAACACACCCGCGTCCGTCGTGATCGTGACAAAGCCGGCCGCGTCGCTCTGGCGCGGGTGCACTAACTGCGCGAGTGCGTGTCCGAGGACCAGGCACAGCTCCGGCCAGTTGCCCAGCACCGTGACCGTCGCCTCTGACGACACCGCCGCGTCCTCGACAGACACGTCATGCGCGGCCACGCTGGCAGCCAGGTCACCTGCCAGGTGCTGCGCGCGCAGCACTGTTTCGCGCGTTTCTCCCTCCGTCGGACGCCAGGCTTCGGCGTTCGTGCACAAGGTCGCGATGGCCTTGAGCGACACCTGTGCCTGCTCGATCACATGTTCGGACTCGGTGCCTGGCGCGACCCGTCCTTCGCGCAGCAGCCGCAGGTACCCGGTTGCGGCGGCCAGCGGGCTGCGCACATCGTGGAGAACCGCTTCGAGCACGCGGGCGAGATCTGTCATGTGTTCGTACGCGGAACCATCATCACGATTCCGCCGGTTCAGAAATACCGCAGTCCTTCATCTTCGTGAGGAGCGTCTTGTAACTGACACCGAGATCCTCCGCGACCTTGCGCCGGTTCCATCGGAACCTGGCGAGGGCCTCGACGATCGCCTCGCGCTCGGCCTTGACGGCGGCAGCCCGGGCAATCGCGAACAGGCCACCACCGTTGCCGCCAGCGGTTTCGGGAGCGTCGAGCGTGGCCACCATCGGCGCTTGAACCTCTGGCGCGAGTTCCTCTGCGGGACTGTGGACGATCGGCGGCAGCGTCTCCGGCGACGGGACTGCCACGCGCACCTGGGGCGGCTCTTGGGGCGCCGGAGAGACATGGGCGTGCGCTTTTGCGCCCCGCTCCAGTTCGCTCAGGATCATCCCCTCATCCTGCAACACCACGAACCGCTTCATCATGTTCTCGAGTTCGCGGATGTTGCCCGGCCACACGTGCTGCTTGAGCGCGGCCATCAGCGTGGCCGACGGACGCACCTGCGGCCGTCGATAGAGCGTGGCGAACTTCGACAGAAAGAACTCAGAGAGAGGAGCAATCTCGCTCTGTCGTTCTCGCAGCGGCGGGACATGAATCTCGATGACTTGAAGGCGATAGTAGAGATCCTCGCGGAACGTGCCAGCCGCCATCATCGCGCCGAGGTCACGGTTGGTGGCCGCGATGACACGCGCATCGACCTCGACCGTCTTGTTGCTGCCCAGGCGTGTGAAGCAGCGATCCTGCAGCACGTGCAGCAGCTTTGCCTGGAGCGCGGGCGGCATCTCGCCGATTTCGTCGAGCACCACCGTGCCGCGTTGCGCAAACTCGAACTTGCCGACCCTGAGGTTGCCAGCGCCGGTGAACGCACCACGCTCGTGTCCGAACAGCTCGCTCTCCAGGAGATCGGCGGGGAGCGCGGCGCAGTTGACTTTCACGTACGGTTTCAACCGTCGGTCGGACCGTCGATGGATTTCGCGCGCCACCACTTCCTTGCCGACGCCGCTCTCGCCTCGAATCAGAACACCGACGTCGCTGTCAGCGACCCGATCCACCATGGTCATGACCGCTTGCATAGCTCGGTCCTGACTCCAGCACGTCTGCGTACCGTCAGGCGCCTCTTGGATCTGGGCGCTGAGGCGAGCGACCTCGTTCGAGAGCGACTGCCGCTCGAGGGCATTGTTGATCGCGGCTTCGAGCGCCGCCTCGCCGACGCCGTCCGGGTCCCCGGGTTTGAGTACATAGTCGGCGGCGCCCAAACGCACGGCTTCGACAATCGTCGCGGGCACGTTGCGCCCAGACAGCATGATCACCTGCGCCGTCGGATGCAGCTGTCGAATCGCCTTCAGCGTGTCGAGACCATTCAGATCGGGCATCTGCACGTCGAGCAACACCGCGTCTGGCGCAATGCCTCGCCGGAGTCCCTCGAGCAGGGCCGTACCGCTTCCGAATTGGTCGACGCTGAAACCGCGTGAGCTCAGCCACACGGAGAGATACTCCATGAAGCTCAGGTCATCGTCGACGATGGCGAGTCGCCCAGTCATCGTGTGAAGCCTTCCACGGTCGCTCATCATTTCACTATACCAAGTCGCTCGTCCTGCTGAGTCCGTCACGCGCGACGCTCACTGCCAACTCGAGGTAGTCCATGGCCCAGACCCGCGTTTTCCGAGGTCGAGCGTGTGCACGCCGTCTGCTTTTCTGCTGTGCGGAGTTTCGAGCGGTCTGATCACTGCCACTCGTCAGTCGACGCCAGGCGACTCGAGGGCCGTTCACCTTTGGTGGTGATCGGCACTCCGTGTGATCTCTGGTTTCACCACGGGCTGCTCGGGCGCATGAGCGGCCAGAATTGCCAGGAGGGCGGTCGGATCGACCGGCTTCACGAGATGCTGATCGACACCCGCTTCTTGTGTCCGTTGCCTGGCTTCGGACTGACCCCAGCCCGTCAGCGCCACAACATACGGCACCGCGCCACCCGTCGCCTTCAGTTGCCTGCAGATCTCCCAACCGTTCATGTCGGGCAACCCCAGATCGAGAATGACGACTGCCGGCGCGAGCTCGGCGGCCTGCGCCAGTGCCGAGCGTCCATCCCGGGCGACTGCGGTGTGGCAGCCGTGCGCGCGCAGAAACATCTGAAGCGCTTCGGCGTTGTCTGCGTCATCTTCGACGATCAGCACGCAGTGCGCCGATGACGAATTGATCTCGTGCGGCGCCGCGCGGGGCACGGTCTCTGACGCGACGCCCGCCGACGGGATGAGCACTGGCAGACGAATCACAAATGTGCTGCCGGTCCCGCGTCCTGCACTGTGCGCCGTGATATCGCCCCCGTGCATCACCGCCAGGCGCTTGACGAGACACAGACCGACGCCCAATCCGTTCTTCCACGCGACTTTCTCGGACCTGACCGTGCTGAACATCTCGAACACCTGTTCGAGTTCCGCCGGACCGATCCCTATGCCGGTGTCCGTGACGCTGATGACCAGATCAGTGCCTTCCACGTCCACCGTGAGTTGTGCCACGCCGCCGCGGGGTGTGTACTTGGCGGCATTGGTCAGCACGTTGTCGACCATCTGCTGCACGCGCGCCGCGTCAGCGCGCGCCAGGAGCAGGGTCGGGGTGATCTGCGAGTGCAGCGCTACTCCGGCTGCCGCGAATGCGGGGCGAGCAACGGTGATCGCATCGTCGATCGCGCCGTGGAGCTCTACGATGTCCAGTCGAAGTTCGAGTCGTCCTCGCGTGACGCGTGAGACGTCCAACAAGTCGTCGAGCAGCCGCGCCATCTGAGTGACCTGCCGTTCCAGGATCAGCCTGGTGCTCTCGAGCGTGTCGGTCGCGAGTCGCGGCGACCGCAGAATGGACACCGAGGTACGAATCGCAGCCAGGGGATTTCGAAGTTCGTGGGCCAGCGTGGCGATGAATTCGTCCTTCCGCCGATTCTGATCGGTCAGCTCGGCTGACGCGGCGCGCAGGCTTGTTTCCAGGCGATCTCGGTCCGTCAGGTCGCGCGCCACTTTGGACGCGCCAATCACTCGACCCGTCGCATCGCGAATTGGCGAGATCGTCAATTCCACCGGGATCTGATGACCATCTTGATGGCGGCGGACGGTCTCGAATCGACTGATCCGTTCGCCCGACCGCAGACGCGCGAGAATCAATTCCTCTTCGTGAAGACGGTCAGGCGGAATGATCAGCGAGATGTGGCGGCCGATTGCTTCCTCGGCACGATATCCGAACAACAACTCGGCAGCCGGATTCCACGTGAGGATGACGCCGTCGGTCGATTTCGAGATCAGCGCATCGATCGACGACTCTACGATCGCCTCGAGCAGTCCCTCCGGAATGTCCCGGGTTCGTTTCTGCGCTTCCCTAAGCGCCATTGAAGGGATGCCCGACGGTGGAATGGGCCAACCGGCCGGCGCCGACTGAAGTGCGCACCGCGAAACGCCCCTTGTTGAGGTGAAAGCCAGAGACCCAGTGGGATGCATCCTGGTGTGGCGACGGAGGATCAGAAGTGGAACGGCGCTCCACAATTGATCCGCCCATCATCTCAGGAATCCGAGATGCCATCTTATGAGGCACTCATGACCTTGGCCCCTGCAGCATCCGCGCCAGCGCGGGACGGCTTTTCAGTCCCGCCGCTGGTCTGGTCGCGGCTTTCTCTGTTCTCACCGCCGATTGTTATCGCGCCTGCGGTTTGGCGTGGCGACAACCAGATCGCGGTCGAGCCGGAATGTGATGACCGAGCCCGCCGGAATGTCCAGCGAGCGTCCCCTGGCGAAGACGCCAACGCCGCCAGCCGCCGCTCCCGTCGCGGCTCCAATCGCCGCACCTTTGCCCCCGCCCGCGATGGCCCCGATGATGGTGCCGATGACCGCCCCCGTCCCCACGATTTCGCCGGCGTGATTGTCGCGATTGGTTACGCGCCCTTCAGTACGGACGGCGGGTGTGTCGACCCGGTACCGCTGTTGATCGATGGTCAGCGCGTCCAGGTCCAGAATCAGGTCGCCATCGCGCACCGAACGCACACGCAGCTCCACTGGTGTTCCACGCGGAATGATTGGCACCGCAAGCCGTCGGTCGTCGTCCCAGACGTCGTCGGCAACCGACGCGATGTAAACCTTGTCTTCCGCGCGCGACACGCGGATCGCCTGCCGCGTGCGCACACTGATGTACGTACCAGCGTCGACGACGGACGGCCGGGTCGTCGCGTCATAACGCCCGTTCCGAAAGCGGTCCCACCGATCGTCGCGATCGCGTGGTTGGGCGAGCAGCGGGCCGACGCCGACGCTGCCAACCATGATGAGCAAGATGACCACACGACTTCGGAGTGACACCATTGAGTGACGCATGAAAAGCCTCCACCTCAGCTCGGTGCAAGTCGGGTGCCGAGGACACCTCGTGAGCGCCGCACGCCACACATTCGGCAGACAGTTGCAGAGTGGAGTGTGTGTGCCATGAGCAGTCCGTCTCCACGGCACACTTCGGTGCCTTTTTGGCCATGTACCGCGTCTTCGCTGTGGCATAGGCGTTGCTCCAGACGAAGGTATCCTCGCTCGGTTGGACGTCTTCCGACCGACACCCTTCCTCACCCCCCGAGACGGAGCAGCACTACTGCTCCGTCTTCGTCACCTCCGCCGCTCAACTGACTTTCTGACTATCGAGGACGCTATGACCGAACACGCAGCCCTTCGACTCGAGAGCGACGGCATGGGCGAAGTCGCCGTTGACGCGACCAGGTACTGGGGCGCTCAGACCGAGCGTTCGCGCCGCAACTTCAGGATTGGAGGCGAGCGGCAGCCAGCCGCGATCATCCATGCGCTCGGCATCATCAAACGTGCAGCCGCCGAAACGAATCAATCGTTCGACCTCCTCGACGGCGACCGAACGGGCGCTATTGTCGCGGCATCGCAGGAGGTTGCCGAGGGCCGCCTCGATGATCACTTTCCGCTGTCGGTGTGGCAGACCGGATCGGGTACGCACACCAACATGAACGCCAATGAGGTGATCGCGAACCGGGCGATCGAACTGAGCGGTGGTGTTGTCGGCAGCAAGCAGCCTGTCCACCCGAACGATCACGTGAACATGAGTCAGTCGTCCAATGACACGTATACGACTGCCGTGCACGTCGCGGCCGCCGGACAGATCGTACGCACCCTGCTGCCGGCCATCGACTCACTCCATGACGCGCTCGAACGGAAACAGCACGAGTTTGCGCTCATCGTCAAGATTGGTCGTACGCACCTGCAGGACGCCGTGCCGTTGACGCTCGGTCAGGAGTTCTCGGGTTACGTCGCGCAAATGCAGGCCGCGCGAAGTCGGTTGCACACGGCGTTGCCCGGACTGTTCGAGGTCGCACAGGGAGGGACCGCGGTAGGCACGGGTCTCAATGCGCCTGCTGGTTTTGCCAAGCGCGTCGTGGAGCGGATCGCCGCGCTGTCGGGGCTGCCCTTCGTGCCGGCTGCGAACGCGTTCGAATCCATCGCCAGTCGCGACGCTCTCGTCTTCGCGCATGGCGCGCTCAACACCGTGGCAGTATCGCTGTTCAAGATCGCGAATGACATACGGCTTCTGGGTAGCGGACCGCGGGCTGGCCTGGGCGAGCTGGCGCTACCCGAGAACGAGCCCGGTTCGTCGATCATGCCTGGCAAAGTGAATCCCACCCAGGTCGAGGCGCTGACGCAGGTGTGTGTGCAGGTCTTCGGAAATCAGGCTGCGACGACGTTCGCTGGCAGCCAGGGACACCTTGAACTCAACGTGTACGGGTCGCTCATGGCCCACTTGGTCATGCAGTCGATCGGGCTGCTGGCTGATGCCGCACGCTCGTTCACCGACCACTGCATGGTTGGGGTGCAGCCGCGGCGGCTGGCCATCGCCGCAGGAGTCGAGCGCTCGCTCATGCTCGTGACCGCGCTGGCGCCGTCTCTTGGATACGATCGAGCGGCGAGAATTGCCAAGGCCGCGCACGTCAACGACACCACACTTCGCACCGAAGCCATCAAGGACGGTATGCGCGCGGAAGAGTTCGATCGGCTCGTGCAGCCGGAACACATGACACGGGCACGATGAGGCCGCGCGGACCGCTTGACCGGTCCGCACGGAGCAGGGGCACGTACCGGCGCGGTAAGCGCAATTGGAGTGCTCGACGCGCTTACCGCGATTCCCATGCAGGTGATTTCCAGGTGCCGACTGCGCTACACCCGAGCGGCGCTTCTGGACTCGAGCCACTCTGTGAGCTCTTGTTCCGCTCGGTCGCGCGCATACCCGTATCGTTCCTGGATAGACCCCAGGACCTTGTCGTAGCTCCCTTCGGCCTTCATCAGGTCATCGTCAGTGAGCTTGCCCCACTTGGTCTTGATGTCGCCCTTCATCTGCTTCCATTGGCCTGCGAAAGTATCAGTGTTCATACGTTCCTCCATATCAGTTACAAGAGCCCCAATCAGGCTGTCTGCATCGCATGTGTGTGAACAACGCGATGATGCTCACATCGCTTCAATTTTCTTGCCGTTCGATACTCCACCCATTTCTTGTTCTGAGCACCCTGCGCACCGTCGGACCAGTGTCTGGGACCATGCGCGTCGCCAGAGTGAGCAGGTCGATGGTCAATCTGACCACCAGTACCGCACCCCTGCGCCTCCAATCCCGGACATCGGTACCTTTCTGAGGGGTGTCGTTCGGCTTCGCAATAGCGTGAATGGCTTTTCCCATTTTGGGGCAACGGACCACCAGCCTCCCGGCGTGCCGCGACGGCCTGCTGGCACACCGCGCACGCTCAGCTGGTAAATTGGCACCGCGGGTCGAACGAAATTGGCGCCAAAGCAACATCCACAGGGAGACGCCAGCAAAGGATGATGTTCTGGCCGAATCAGTTGCCGCAGCCGGCCTGGCTGGCAAAGAACCAGAGGGCAATGAGGGGCAGCGGTATTCCGACGAGCCAAGCAAGTCCATATTTCATGTCATCCTCCGTTCCTTATCCCTTGCAGCGACCGCTCAGCCAGTCGTTGACCAAGTCCTGAGCACGCGTACGTTCGCATTTGTATCGTCGCTGCACGCATGAGACCAGCTGGTCGTAGTCGCCATCAGCACGCACAACATCGTCGTTGGTCAGCGGTCCGGAGCGACAGCTCGCCAGGCTTTTCGGGCGCTTCTCATTCAAGGACACGAGCTTGCCGTTCATGACGGTCTCCTGGCGTTCTGGCCGGTCGAGATAGATTCGACGCGCCGGGTGCGCACACCGCTCCTGCTATCAAAAACGGCGCCAACCGCACACCGGCGGCGCCTGTTGCGTCGCACGGGTGGATTCACCGGTGCGCGTCTGCCACGCGACGTCTGTCATTCAACGGCACTCCCATTGCAAGGTGAGTCAGCACCAGAACCGTCTGGGAGAAAGCGAGGATTCGGTGCGAAAGCTTGTATTGGCGACATGCGGACCGCTGTGTCTCACCCTTGCGGCATGTGGGACGCCACCGGGAGCCGACATCGAATCGGCTCGGACGGCAGTCGAGCAGGCTCGGTCCGCGGACGCAGCGCGCTACGCTCCGGAATCGATGCAGTCTGCGCAGGCTGCCTGGTCGCAATTGCAGAACGAGCTCGATGCGCAGTCGGGCCACTGGATCAAGCAGTACGACCAGAGCCGTACGCTGGCGACTCAAGCCAAGGCGGCGGCAGACAAGGCGAAGGACGACGCGCAGGTCGCCCGTGCCCGCATCGACTCACAGGAGATCGAGCGGAAGAAGGTGGCCGCCGAGCGCAGTCGCATTCGTGCGTCAGCGGTCCGCGTCGGTGGACCCGTCAGACCGCCGCACAAGATCAAGGACGTCACACCTGTCTATCCGGAGATTGCGCGGTCGGCACGCATCGATGGCACCGTCCAACTCGAGGCCACCGTGGGACAGGACGGCAAGGTGGTCGACGCTCGCGTCCTCCAGTCCGTGCCGATGCTCGACCAGGCTGCTCTAGACGCCGTGCAGCAGTGGCAGTACGAGCCAGCCACCCAGAACGGGAAGGCTATTCCAGTCGTCATGACGGTGAACGTCAAGTTCCAACGCTAGGCGACGCTGAATCGGAATGAGCGTGTCGATGTGGAGGCCCGGGCACGGAGTCGGCCGATGCTCGGGTTCCACAATGGTTGTCCTGTCGGTGGTGCTCATCGCCACTCTCGCCGCCTGCAAAGAGGAAGGGACCATCAAGGTTCACAGCCTCTCGTTCACAGGCGTCAAAGCGGTCAACGAGGGCCTGCTCAAGTCTGTGCTGGCCACACGTCAGAGTTCGAAGATTCCTTGGGGAAGAAGAGCCTTCTTTGATCGTTCCCGGTTCGACGCAGACCTGAAACGGATCCAGGCCTTCTACGCCGATCGTGGGTTTCCCAACGCGCGCGTCACAGGCTTCGACGTCACGTTGAATGATGAACAGGACGAGGTCGATCTCGCCGTGACCATCGCCGAGGGGGAGCCGGTTCTGGTCACGTCTATCGAC
Source organism: Vicinamibacterales bacterium (assembly GCA_040081675.1). GTDB lineage: Bacteria > Acidobacteriota > Vicinamibacteria > Vicinamibacterales > CAVVIG01 > CAVVIG01. Next base: position 20,291 of record JBEBGB010000006.1, on the reverse strand, counting down.
TTCACCGGTTTCGAGGTCATTCCGCCGGCCCAATTCGCCAACTTGAAGAAGCACGTGGCACTGAAGGTTGGTCAGCCACGCGACAGGCAATTGGTCGCGAGCACTCGCGAAGTCGCGGTGAATGCGCTGAAGGACCACGGTTTTCCCTACGGCAAGGTCCTGGCCGAAGAGGATAACGGCGCCGACGGCAGAGAAGCGCGGCTGACGTTCTCCGCCCAGCCTGGCAAGGTCGCGCATTTTGCGACGGTCGAAATCGTCGGCAACAAGAGCGTCGAGGAGGACGTCATCCGCCGGCAGCTGACCTTCGGGCCCGGCGACTTGTTCCAACGCAGTGAAGTGCTGGACTCACAACGACGGCTCTACCGCCTGGAGCTGTTCCAGTTTGCGAACATCGAGCCGTTGAATCAGGAACAACAACCGAGCGATGTGCCGGTGCGCGTCACGGTGGCGGAGGGCAAACACCACCGTGTGAACTTCGGTGTCGGTTACGGCAGCGAGGAAGAGGCCCGCGGCGACGCCGAATATCGCAACGTCAATTTTCTCGGCGGTGCCCGCTCAGCCGGGGCGCACGTTCGATGGTCCTCGCTCGATCGCGGGGCGCGCATCGACTTCACGCAGCCGTCTTTTTCTCCGTCCGCGTTTCTCGCTCGGCTTCACGGGCCAGCAGTGGTACACCTACACGCCCGCGTACAACTCGGTGGCGAGCGGAGGCAAGCTCACGCTGACGCACCGCTCCAGCCAGTACACCTCCTGGTCGGCATCGCTGACCAGTGAGCACGACGTCAGCTCTATCACCGATCTTGCCTTCAACGACCCGAAGCTGCGGACCACTCTGATTGCTCTTGGACTGGATCCCACAACTCGCGCACAGCGCGGCAATCTCAACGCGCTCGGGGCCGACTTCGAGCATTCGACCGCCGACAGCCCGCTCAATCCACACCGCGGATTTTCGATTGCGCTGCATGTGGAGGAGGCGGGACGCCTGGTGCCGGGCAGCTTCAACTACTACGCGGCCTCCTTCGATGGCCGTCAGTACCTGCGGATGACGGACAACATCGTGTTTGCAAGTCGGGTGCAGGCGGGGAACATCCGGCCGATCGGCAACAATCCCGCGAACGTGCCATTCGGGAAGAAGTACTTTCTCGGCGGCGCGACCAGCATCCGAGGGTGGGGCCGCTACGAGGTTGGTCCGCTCGTCTCGGGCCAGCCGATCGGTGGCAACAGCATGTTTGCGTTCAGTGAGGAATTGCGGGCGACCGTGCGAGGTCGACTCAGCGGCGTGATGTTCATCGACGCGGGCAACGTCTGGGCTGGCTCAGGCGCATTCAATCTCCGCGATCTGCGTTACGCCGTCGGCCCTGGTCTTCGATACGAGACACCGGTCGGTCCACTGCGTTTCGACCTCGGATACCAGCTGAACCCGACACCCGATCTCATCGTCAACGGAAATCCGCAGAGGTGGCCGTTGCGTCTGCACTTCAGCATAGGCCAGGCCTTTTAAGGGTGAAGCCTCCCTGGTTCGAGGTTCGCTCATGACTGTCGTCAAACGCATCACCCGTGCGCTGATCGTCGTGTTGACGCTCGTCATCGGCACGACGACGGCGGCTGTCGTGGTGTTTCAGACTGTGTGGTTCAAGGACTGGTTGCGAGGCTACATCGTCCGCGAGGCCGGTACCTATCTGAATGGGACGCTGTCGATCGAAAGGCTGAGCGGCAACCTGTTCTTCGGCGTCGAGGTGGAGAACGTCAGTCTGTCGATGGACGGCAAACCGGTGATGGCCGTCAGGAATCTCGGACTTGTCTATAACGTGTTCGAGTTCGTGACGACTGGGCTGTCGGTGGACAGCATCCGGATCGACCGCCCCGTAGTCTATCTACGGCGAGAAGGGGACAGCTGGTCGCTCAGTCGCCTCGTGAAGAAGCAGGCCACCGAGGCCGACCGATCGGGACCGGATCGTCCGATCGCAGTTGATTCGATTGTCATCACCGATGCCTCGGTCATTGTCGCCTCGCCGGTGGGAGTATCCGGCGTCGATGTTCCCAAGCGTTTCGATCACCTCGACGCCACCCTGGCATTCAAGTACGAGCCAGTACGCTATTCGATCGAGATTGCGAATGTGTCGTTCCAAGCGTCGGAGCCGGCGCTGACGCTCGATGCGCTCTCGGGCGGAATCTCCGTCAAGGACGACACACTGTTCGTCGACCAGCTGACGTTGCGCACGTCAGAGACGTCGTTGCTGTTGGACGGCGCCATTCAGAACTATCTGACCAGGCCCGTCCTCAATCTGCAGATCACCTCAGACAAGCTGTCGGTGCCGGAAGTCGCGCGGCTGACACCGGCCTTGGCCGGGATTCATCTGCACCCGTCGTTCAGTCTGAAGGCGGCCGGACCGCTCGATCACCTCGGCATCGACATGGATGTGCAGTCGTCTGCCGGCGCGGTCAGCGGCAAATTGATTGTCGACGCACTCGCCCCGGGGCAGGCGGCGCAGGGCGCTCTGTCGGTGAAGCATCTCGATCTGTCGAGACTGCTGAACGATTCGACAGAGAAGAGCGACCTCACGGTTGATGCACAGGTCGATTTGCACGGCGAGACGCTATCCAACCTGAATGCGCTGCAAGGTACGATCTCGCTCGACTCGCCACGGCTCGCTGCCGCCGGGTACGTCGCAGAGCGCTTCCACGCGAACGCGCGGATCAACGGAGGAGCGGTCACTCTCGTCGATGGCCGCGCAACGGCATACGGGACCGCCGTGACCGTCGCCGGAAGTGCAACGCTGCCCGACTTCCAGAGCACGTCGCGTGCGGTCAGCTTCGCACTTCACGGTACGGCGGCGCATCTCGATTTGCGACAACTGCCGCGCCAGCTGAACGCACCGGCCGCGAGCAGTGACATCACCGCCGAATACCGCGTCACGGGATCGGCCGGACCCCGGCTCGGACCAACTAACGCGGATCTGACGTTTCAGCCGTCGACTGTGGCCGGCGCGAGGATTGCCGCTGGGAGCACGGCCGGTGTCACGCTGAATGGGAGCGATATTGCGTATCGCGCTGATGCCACCTTTGCTGGCCTCGATCTGCAGCAGGTCGGCGAACAGTTTCACGTGCCCGCGCTGGCCGTCGACCGCTACAGAAGCTCGATCAACGGACAGATCACGGCAACGGGCCGCGGCACCGCTCCCGCAACTCTCGAGCTGACTGCGCACGGGACCCTGAACGAGGCATCGATCCTCGGCGGGACGATTGAGCAGCTCACTTTTGACGTCGGGGTTGCGGACGATACTGCCCGCATCACTGCTGACGGCAGGTTTTCAGGATTCGATCCGGCAGTTGCAAGCGGCAGGGCCGAACTGGAAGGCATCGTCGCCGGAACCGTGAATCTCGACGCAAGTGTCGCGCACGTGTCGAGCGGCGTGACGCCAGACGGCATTCAGGCCGACGGCAAGCTCACCTTGCAGCCGTCCAAGGTCGGCGGGCTCGAGATTGCGCGTGGGTCGCTGGACGGCAGCTATCACGACTCCATCGGCGACATTCGCGCGCTCGACGTCTCGGGACCCGACATCAACGTGCAGGCACACGGTCTCCTGGCGCTGAACGAGAACGCGCAGTCGAATCTCGAGGTTCGTGCCGACTCACCCAGCCTCGAAACGATGGGCGCGCTGCTCGACCAGCCGATAGCCGGCATCGCCACGATCAGTGCGACCGTGACGGGGAACCGGCGCGAATTGAAGGCAACAGGCAATCTGGTCGGCGGTGCGTTGAAGTACGGCGATAACGGCGCGTTGAACCTCTCCAGCACGTTCACGGCGACGGTGCCGCAGCTGATGCTGGCTGACGCCAGCGTCGTAGCGGACACGCATGCAACCTTCGTCACGATCGCACAACAGGACATCAACGAACTCGACGCGACGACAACCTACGGCCAGCGGCAACTCGACTTCGAGGCAACCGCCACGCAACCGCAGCGTTCGCTTGCCGTCGCTGGATCGCTGTTGCTCCATCCCGATCACCAGGAGGTCCATCTGCAGCGCCTCGGCCTGACGACCGAGGGGCAGGAGTGGCAGCTGGCGCAAGCGTCGCAACCGACCATCAGCTACGCACAAGAGGCGGTGTCGGTCAGCGAAGTCTCGCTCGTCAGTGGGGAGCAGCACATCTCGGCCGACGGCACGTTCGGTCGCACCGGCGATGCGCTGGACGTCACCCTGACGAATGTCGACCTCGCGAATGTCGATGCGATTCTGCTGCGTCCGCCGCAACTGACCGGAATGCTGAACGGCTCCGCCAACATCAGCGGCACGACGGCCGCGCCGAGTGTGACCGGCGACTTCAGGGTCGACAAGGGAGGGTTCCGTCAGTATCAATACGACTCGCTCGTTGGCCGCGTGAGCTACTCAGGTGCAGGGCTGACGCTCGACGCCAAACTGGAGCAAAACCCCACGACGTACCTGACAGCCAGAGGCTACGTGCCCACGGCGCTCTTCAGGGGCGGCGGCACGGAGATCGAGCGCTCCATCGCGCACGGTGCACCCGTCGCGCCCGCCGACCGGATCGACCTGCACATCGAGAGCACGCCAATCGATCTCGGCCTCGTACAGGGCTTCACGACGGCGCTGACCGCGGTGTCCGGTACTGTCCAGGCCACCATTGACGTGACCGGCTCCGCCGCCGATCCGCACCCGACCGGCGTGGTCACCCTCGAGAAGGCGGCGTTCACCGTCGAAGCAACTGGCGTCGCGTATTCCAACCTCCAGGGGAGAATCGAGCTCCAGCAAGACAAGGTACACATCAACAACATCACCGTGCTCGACAACCATCAGAGCGCGCTGTCGATCATCGGTGACCTCGCCATTCACGAGCGCGAGCTGGGCGGGGTCGAGGTGTTCGTCACCTCAAATGACTTCCATGTCATCGACAACAAGCTGGGCTCGGTACGTGTGAACGCCAACCTCGAGATCAGAGGCGAGCTGCGGGCGCCGCACATTGCAGGCGACTTCGGCGTGTCCACGGGGAACGTCAATCTCGATGAGATACTCGCGGTCACCTCGGATTCTCCGTACGCAACCAGCCAGACCGAGGATCTCGCGAGCTCCGCCGACGCCACGCCGGCTTCGACGCCGACGTCCCTGGACACGCTCACCATGGACGTGCGATTGACGGTCCCCGACGATCTCATCGTCAAGGCGAGCCAGTTGCGCGCACCGGGTGCCCCGGTCAGCCTCGGCGCGCTCAACCTGACCCTCGGCGGCGACCTGCGTGCGACCAAGAGCCTGGGCCGGCCCATCGCGCTTATCGGATCGGTGAATACCATCCGCGGCACCTACGACTTCCAGGGACGTCGTTTCGAGATCCTGCGCGACGGCACCGTTCGGTTCGCCGGTGACGCGGTGGACGACCTCAACCCGATTCTCGACCTGCGCACGCGGCGGTTGATTCAAGGCGTTGAAGCCCGAGTCAACGTGCGCGGCACCTTGAGGCACCCTGACATCGTTCTCGACAGCACGCCGCCGCTCGATCAAGCGGACATTCTTTCGCTCATCGTGTTCAACCAGCCAATCAACTCCCTCGGGGCTGGGCAGCAGGTATCACTGGCGCAGCGCGCGCAAGAGATGGCAACCTCCGCTCTTGCCGGTGAGCTTGCTTCATCCGTTGGTAGCGCACTGGGACTCGATACGTTGGAGATCAACACGGCGCCCGACAACGGCGCCGCCGCATCGCTAACCCTGGGCCAGCAACTGGGCCAGAACTTGTACATGAAGCTGGAGCAGGGGATTGGCGGAGCGAGTCAGACCAACTTCATTCTCGAGTACGAGCTGACCAACTGGCTCCGCTTCCGAACGAACGTCCAGCAGGGATCGAGCACGCAGCAGCAACTGTTTCAACGCTCTCAGGGCAGCGGCGTCGACCTGTTGTTTATCTTCAGCTATTAGCTCGGTCCGTCGTTGCTGTGTCGTTGTTCCCGCCGCCCGACCGTCGCACCTTTGTTAGCCATTAGTCCTGCGGAACGAGGTCGAGTCAGCCGCCGCTCGATGCTCAGCCTCGCGATAGTGCTCATCGAAGCCAGGCACCAGTTCGCCGATGTAGTCCTTGATCCGTGTGGCCGCGACGCCGAATAGCGCCGCTTGGACAACGTTCCACAGCCCCGACGCCTGCGACTGCACTGATCCGCTATTGCCGACGCCGCGCCTGGCGGCGACCTCGCGCAGTTCACCCGACAGACCCGTCCGTCTCGTCGCCGTCGCAAGCACCGCCCCGGCAGCCAAGGCAGCGCCGAGAAATAGGTACGGCCGTTCCCGGAAATACTGGCGCCAGTCCGTGGCTGCATCGACCCTGTCTTCGAGCTCCCTCAGGTTCGAGCCCAGACGTTCCCGGGTCCGGTCGATGTGCGCTTCTATCGTGTTTGCTGTTTCATCCATTCGAGGTTCTCCTTGAGCGATTCGACGGTCCGCGCGGGAATGGGTTGAACACGTTTGATCTTCTGAATGCCCACTCTGACGAGCACAGCTGCGGCACCCGCCATCACGACCGCGACGACGAGCGTCGCGGCCCAGAGCGGCATCCTGGTCGCAAGTGCGTAGACCAACGTCCACAGCAGGAAGATCCAGGCGCTCACGGCACTAATGGCACCGGCGGCGATCCAGACTCCCGACGAGAGGGTTTGCCCGATCTCGTCGCGGATCTCCACTCTCGCGAGTCGGATCTCGGACCGAACCATGTCCTGCAGATTCCGCAGGATGTCCTGTAGGACGTTTGAGATCGTTCGCGCTTCAGCCACAGCCACCTTCTCTTCCGTGCGGTCTCTAGTCTCGAGAGAACGCTCGACCGAGGAGGAATCCGAACGCCGCGGCAACCACAAGCGCCGGTCCAGGGTTGCTTTTCACGAACGTCTCGGCGTCTGACGCCATGCGCTTTGCGTCGTGACTGCGCATGTACTTAGCGCTCGTGCTGAGTCGGTCGGCGGTCGAGCGCGCAAAGTTCCTTACGGTGTCGCCACCTGGCAGGTCATCCGCCCTTCCGTGCAGCGCCGACGCGGCGGTATCAAGGCCGTCGGCGGCCGTTGAGCGACTCTCACCAATGGCTGCCGCGGCTTCGCTCGCGGAGTTGCGCACTCGCTCGGTCAGGTCCTGAGCCGCCGTCTTCGCGTTCTCTACCAGTTCATTGCCAAGAGTTACGGTCTTGTTCAACATTGCTCTGCTCCTATCAAAAGGGTGGGGTCTGTTCAGCGTGTTACACGTGTGCAAGTCATCGGCCAAGCTGGCGAATGGCTCGCGTCGCACGCACGGTCTTCTGGCTCGGTCATGACCCCCTGGTGAGTACCGGGATGCTCATTCTTGGCGGGACGTCGGTCTGTGGCGAGTTACGGAGTACCCAGTCGGATTGGGGCGAGGAATCGAGCTAGATCCCCGCCTCTTCCACGCGCACGCTTGCAGCGGCTTCGGCCGTAGACACAGGCGGCGAGACCGTCCGGGCCGTGACATCGTCGATCGGGTGTTGCGCAGCGATCTGCTGCAACAGTTCCTCGTCGGTCGGGTCGACTTCGAGCGGCGTCATCGAGATCCAGCGCTGCTCCACGGCCCAACGATCGGTCGCCTTGTCGGCGGCATCCACAGGCACCACGGAGAACCAATAGACGTCACGTCCCAGCGGATCCTTCGCCGGGAAGATACGTCCATCGTAGTTTTGTATCGCAGCACGGGTCCAGACGATGCCGCGCGGCTCGCGTGGAAAGTTCACATTCACGAGTCGCGGCGTCGTCACTTCGAGGAGAAGCGTCCTCAGCACCTTCTGGAACCACGGTCGGAGCACGTCGAAATCGACCGGTTTCTCGCCTGCAGGCACGCTGAGAGCAATGCCCCGAATGCCCAGCATGGTCGCCTGCTTGGCAGCAGCGATCGTCCCTGAATGCCAGATGCCGTGACCGAGGTTCAGACCAAGGTTGAGACCAGAAAGCACGACGTCGACGCCGTCGCCAAGATGTACTCCAAGCGCGACGCAGTCAGCAGGTGTGCCATTCACTCGATACGCGGTCGACACTCCAGGAAAGTCGACCGGCCTGTAACTCAACGGATGCGACGATATCGAGTGGCTGGCCGACGATTTCTCGACATCCGGCGCAACCACGTGGACCTCGCCGAACTCAGTGGCCGCTCGTGCCAGTGCTGCCAATCCGGGACTGTAGATGCCGTCGTCATTCGAAACCAGAATGCGCACCGTCGAGCATGGTGCAAAACACTCGCCGGTTCGACTCTTGCAACTCGAGCGGCGGAGGTCGTGCTGAAAGTTGCGCTGATTTATCACGAAGGGGCCGGCGATGGCGTGGAGCGCTGTGTGTTGGTCCGAACCATCGAGGCCCAGGGCCATGAAGTGCTGTCAGTGGCGACGCCCGAGGATGACGGTCATCGTGTGGACGAGACGGGCGCCGATCTCGTGGTCGCGGCCGGCGGCGATGGGACGATCGCCCGCGTTGCGCGCGCGCTCGCGCACACAGGCGTACCCATGGCTGTTCTGCCGCTCGGCACCGCCAACAACATTGCCACGAGCCTGGGCATCCGCGGCACGCTGGACGAGCTCGTAGCCACTTGGAACTCCGCCAAATTCCGATCCTTCGACCTTGGGCTTGGCACTGGGCCATGGGGCGAGCGGCGCGTCGTCGAAAGCCTCGGCGGCGGGCTGGTCACGCATGTCATCGCGATGATGGACCGACGGCCCTCGGCGGTCGGTCCGCGCGACGGCGAATTGGCGCGGGCCCTGCGAGCCTACCGCGACGTACTGCCGCAGGTCGCGAGCTGCCGATGGAATATCCGGATCGATGACGAGGAAGTTGAAGGCGACTTCATCCTCGTCGAAGTACTGAACACGCCGCACATCGGCCCGAACTTCTGTCTGGCCCGCGACGCCCGTCCGGACGACGGCTGGTTCAGCGTCGTCATGGCAGACCGCTCGCACCGCCAAGCCCTCGCCGCATATTTCGATGACCGCCTTCACGATCGCCCCGCCTTGCTCGACTTGCCCGTCCGCCTCGCGCAACGCGTCGAGATCGTGAACGGCGATCGGCTGCACCTGGACGATGAAGTGGTCGGCGAAGCCGGTGTCCTGGGTGTGACGCTGACGATGGAGCCCGGGGCGGTGCGACTGCTCGCTTCCCAGTGAAGAACGAACCATTTGGGTCGCGGCGCTATACTGTCGGCCACTATCGGCACCATCAGCCGAAGAGGAGGATGTTATGACGCGTTCACGTGCGACGAGGTGGTTCGGCTGCGCGGTCGTTGCGCTGGTCGCCATGGGCCAGATGGCGTCGAGCCAGTCACTCAAACCAGACACGCACGGCTTTCTCATCGCCGCGCCGGAAGATATCAAGGCCCCCAACGGCGGCCGCTCTGTCACCATCGTCGGCGATTCGAGCAAACCGGGCATCTACGTCACGCGAATCACGTGGCCCCCGAACACGGGCAGCCGACCGCACCTTCACAATCAGGCCCGCTACATCACGGTGCTGAAGGGCACCTGGTACGTGTCTACTGGCCCGGCTGCCGACGTCTACAACCCGGACAAGATGACGCCCGTCAAGGCCGGCACCTTCATCTACGAACCGCCCGAAGGCCATCACTACGACATGGCCAAGGATGAAGAGGTGGTTGTCGAGATCATCGGCATGGGCCCGGTGACCACGACCTCGCTCGAGCCTGGCCAGGGCCGGGGACGCTAACACCTCAACAACCCAGCGTGCACCCGCGCGCTGGGTCCCCGTCCCTTACCGCGAGAGTCTCGAGTGGCTCAGGGCTTTGAATCGAGAGCCTTCGTGAATCGCCACGGGCTCATGTGCAGGAACGGTCCACCGTCTGTCGACAGCTCCACGTCAATCCGATAGACGAGCGGTGTCACGACGTGGATGCGGTGGTTCAACCTGACCGTCTTCCCCTTGAAGGTGAACGGCGCGCCCATGAAGAACAGGTAGTAGTCGCCGCCGATGTTGCCGCCCACTTCGGCCGCCTGGACGTAGCTGAAGCCGCGGCTGTCGGTCACGTGGCGAAACGCAGACTTGTTCGCGGGCTGATACGCGAAGGTTTCCTTGATTCTGAACGCGCCGCCTTCGCCCTTGCCCTCGGTCGTCGCCTCGTAGAACCCCTGGTCAAGCTTTCGATAGGTCACGGCTCCGCTCGAAGGCCCTCCGGCTCCGAGGACGGTGTCCGGGGCATCGGCCTCGAATGTCCAGCGTCCGAGAAAGTACTTCTCGAAATCGAACAGCGGCACTTCGTCGCTATCGCGGCTTGGCCGGCCCAGATTAGGCGCGAGTCCCTGTGGCTGCTGACCCGTGGCCGTCGCCGACGTGACGGCCTGGTCGCCGCTCAGCGTGAGGGGACGCGCGGCGTAAATCGCGATGACACACCCGATCGCGGACAGGACGACACGTCTCATTGGCGTCATCTCGAAGCCTGCGCTGTCGCCTTATTGCTGACCGGTTGATGAGAGCGGCTTCACCAGATTCTGCTTGTCGAGTGTGTATTCGATCCACCCGAGGCTCATCTCGTCCCAGCTCTGCTCGGACCAGTAGACTTCCTTCTCAGGGCTCGGGTTCAAGCGATTGCTGGCCGAATTGTCGAACACGGCGCGGTACTTCAGGACACTGCCCTTCGGAATTCTCAAGGGCTCGGTCAACACGTACCGCTCCTGCCAATCAAACCTGTACCGCGGCACCTCGAGGAGGAGTCGTTCCTTGCCGTCCGGGTACACCACGCTGTACACCGCCGACTTGCCGCGCACGTGCATGTGCGGGTAGAGGCCGTTGATGCTGATGTCCTGCGTGATCGGCAGGTCGGACGTGATGGTGTAGTCCGCCATGAACGGCGGAATGGGCGGCAGGCCCCCGCGTTGTCCGGCGGCGCCCTGCGTAACGCGCCCGGCCTCGATGTCGGCGCCGGAAGCCACTGGCCCGTCGATCGCGCGCCCGTTCACCGCCTGGTGGTCGTTGATCGGCGTGCGGAAGTGGAACTGCCGCAGCGGAGGCTTCGCGAACCACAGCCCGAGTTCGGACCGGTCGGTCTCGCGGCGTCCAGTCGGCGTGTAGTGCATGTTGAAGTTGATGTACTGACCTGGAAGGGCGGGCGTGCCGACTCCGTCCGGGTGGTCATCGAAGCCGCGCCCGGCCACGTACGCCAGCAGGGCCGCGTAGCCCCCAAGCGAGCCCAGCCTGTCTCGCTTCTCCCCAGGCGCCAGCGGAATCTGCAGCTCTGGCGGAGCCTGCGCTTCGCTCAGCCGCGCCGCTCTCGGGTCGAGCGGAACTCTCTTTCCCGCTGCGTCAGTCGTGAAGGGCTTGCCGTCGATGACTTCGGTGCCCGGAGGAAACGTCACGATGCTCACGGTGATGTGATGAACGACCGCCTTGTTGGACGGCCGAGCCTCGGACATCTGAATCAGCTTCATGCCGTCGGTCCACGGCACGGGCACGTAGAAGTCGAGCATGGGGTACTCGCTCCTGGGCTCGATCACGAACTCGACCGGCATTTTCAAGACGACGTCCGGCTCACTGTTGAATTTCCATCCGCCCGGATAGGCCGGTGGCGACGGCATGTCGGCGGCATTGCCCATTGGGGCCCCACCGTCTGCCCAGGCCACGATCGTCTTGATCTCCTGCTCCGTGAGATGCCGGTCGTTGCTGAACTTCAGCGTCGTCTTGCCAACGCCCCACGGCGGCATCTCGCCGCTCTGGACTTTGGCCTTGATGGACCTGGCCCAGGGCCGTACCTCCTGGTAGGACATCAACGACATGGGTGCCACTTCGTTTGGTCTGTGACACTGTGCGCAGTTCTTGAAGATGAGTGGCGCCACGTCCTTCGTGTAGGTGGGCACGACGGGTGCTGCTGCCGCGGACGCGGCGGGGACACCGATGGCGAATAGGCCTGCCAGTAGGGCGGCGGCGGTTTGCAGCTTCATGAGTCCCCCTGAAAGGCGGAGTATCCCACGTTCGGTCGTGTCCGGCTCGCAAAATCCGACCCGAGGCGCGGCCCTGTTGCGCGCTGCAGGCGCAGCGCCTGGCGAGCGATCGGCCCGGGGAAACAGAGATGGACCGGCAGAGGCCGGCCCATGTCTGTCGAACGGAGTGACTGAGGAGCGTCTACTTCGCGAAGGTCGCCTTCGTCGTCTTGTTCGCCGTCATCGTGACGGTGCAGGTGGTGTTGGTGCCGGCCGCGAGGCAGGCATCAGTCCAGCCGAGGAAGGCCTTGCCTGCGGCAGGAGTCGCCGTCAGCGTCACGACCGCGCCTGACGCGAACTTGGACGAGCAGTCCTTGCCGCAGCTGATGTTCTTGGTGCCGGCGGGCGTCGCGGTGATGGTGCCCGGGTTGCCAGTGCTGACCGTCAGCGTGAAGGTCGACGAGGTTGCACCGCCGCCGCCACCACCACCACCACCACCGGTGTTGCCGCCGCCCCCTGATGGGTTCGGTGCGAAGTTCGCTGTGACGTTCGTCGCGGCATTCACCGGAACAGTGCAAGTGGCGTTGGCTCCGGCGCAAGCTCCGAGCCACCCGGTGAATGAGTTGCCGCTCGCGGCCTTCGCGGTGAGGGTGACCAGCGCGCCGGCGTTGTACGGCTGAACGCACTTGCTGCCGCAGCTGATCAACTTGTCGCTGCTGCTCACGGTGCCGTTCCCGATCTTTGCGATGAACAGCGCATCCGGCTGCACGTTGGCCGCCGTCATCTGAACCGCGATGAGCTCGCCGATTTCATCGACTGCAGGCGCGTTGCACAGGAGGTCAGCGCAGAGCGCCTCGTGCGTGATGGGATCGTACTGACCCGTGAACGCCCACGTTTCAATGCGCCGAACGATGGCGCGTGTCGTCGGCTCGATGTTGCCTTGATTTCGGTTCCGCCTGCGGTTGCCATTGCCGCCGGCCGGCGGTTCGTCCTGGATGATGGAGTAGTCGGCTTCGAGCTGCGCCGCGTCCATCGGCACCACCGCGGGCTGATCGGCTACCAGCTGGTCGAGCGCCACGGGCTGCTGCAGCTGCGTGACGAAGGTGCGGATCCACTGCGCATCGCCGTACTGTCCGACGACTTCCGCCGGCTCGGGCGCCTGCACCTCGACGACGAGCTGCGGCGGGTTGTTTTGTACGGCCGGTGGCTGCACGTAGTAGGAGGGGAACGGCGTGGCTGTCGGAGGATCGACGGGGACGAGGACTGACGGGTCGGCACTGCTCTCACACATCCAGCGCGAGGTCACCTTCGTCGGGTTGGCGGTGAAGTAGGTGCCGAAGTGTTCACAGCCACCGTTCTCGTAGATCGCCGAGTTGCTCCACGAATAGCACTGGCCCGAGAACCACGGCACCGTGTGCTGCAGTGTGCGAGTGGACCAGCCGCTCGACGGGCTGTAGGTCGTGCCCCACGTGACGCTCACACCAGTCGGGGTCTGCTGCACCACTGGCGTGCCGTACCGGTTGGCGGTGAACGACCCGCCGTAGTCGCTCAGTTGCATGCCGTCGACCTGGACCTCGAACCCATGACACACCTGGCCCGTGTCGTTCGAGATATCGAAGTTGCTCAGTGAGCCGTAGATGATGGCCGACTGCGCCTGGGCGAGGGCGGGAGCGCCGAGGGCAACCAGCGCCGCCAGACCTGTCGACCGAAACAGCGCTGCTAGAGTTTTTCTGTCAGTGAAACGTCGCATTCTCAGTCCTCTTTTCAGAAACGGTGGCGAACCGACCCGAACGAACGGTTACGCCGATCCGATTGACCAAGACTGATGCGTCGAGCTCAGCCGTTTGTCAGGACTTTGTCAGCAACTTGTCAAATCGTGAGGCTGCGAGAGGGACGAGCGCAGGAAGGCCCGGTGGGGCGATGCGAGATCCTCACCCTCGACGTTGCGCGTCGGTGGCTGCTGGAAACCGGAGCAGGAACGTCGTTCCATCGGCGCCCGTGTGCTCGACGAGCGCGGCCCCACCGTGTTGCAGCATGACGTTCTGCACCACCGTCAATCCCAGGCCCGTACCTTTCTGCTTTCCGTGACTGACGAACGGTTCGAACAGCGTTCCGACAATCTCTGGCGGGATACCCGGTCCGTTGTCCGTGATACGCAAGTCGACGCTGTCGGCATGGCGGTCGCAGGTCACCTCGATTCGACCATGTTCCGGCGACACGGCTTCGGCGGCGTTGAACAGCAGATTCAAGAGCACGCGTTCGACCTTGCCTGGATCGAGCCATGCCCGGCAATCCGCGTCGACCGCGCTGGTGAGGACGAGCCGTTCGTACTCGGGAAGGGCTTTCACGGTCTTGATCGCGCGATCGACAACCTCGTCGATCCGCCCGTCGACGCGTTGCAGTGCCTGGCGCTCGTGCGAGAAGCCGAGGAGCTGATTGATCTCGTCGGTCATGTGGTTGACCGCTATGCGAATCTCCTGAAAGAAATCTTTGCGCTGCGCCTCGGTCAGTCCCGGCTCCGACAGAAATTCGGCATACGCCTGAATCGCGGTCAATGGATGCCGTAAGTCGTGCGAGATCGTGTTGGCCATGCGACCAATCGTCGCCATCCGTTCGGTTTCGAGCAGACGACGCTGCGTCGCCTGCAACTGCTGGCGCATGCGATTGAAGGCCGCCGTCACTTCGGCCACTTCGTCGCCGCCACGCGCGTCGAGCGGGTAGTTGTAGTCGCCCTCCTCGAGGGCGCGAACACCGGAGACCAGCCGCGCCAGCGGCCGCGTGAACGTGGTCGACACCAGGAACACGAGCAGGCTGCCGGCAATCACCCCGGCTGCGCCGATGCCGACGATCCACTGATTCAGGCTGTTCAGAAACGCGGTCGCCTCGTCAAACGACTTCAGCACGATGAGCGTGACCACCGGCGTGGTGTCGTGCGAGATGGGCACGGTATTGGCGAGAAACGACTCGCTGCCCAGGCGCACTTCGCGAGGCGTGCCCGGCGACCGGGCATCAGCCAGTGTTGCTGCGGCCAGCGCGTCGCGGTCGTGCGCGGCCACCGTGCCGACGACGATGCGATCGCCGTAGGCGAACGCTACTTCGCTTGCAGCGGCGTGGCTCACGTCACGCGCGATGTCATCGTTGACCTCGTACCCGACTGCGAGCACCCCGAGCGAAGATCCGGAGTCAGGCGCGCCGAACGAGATCGGCTGCAGGAATACCTGGAACAGATGACCGCCGCCGAACCACCAGTCGCGCGTCACACCTGTCGACTCGAAGCGAGCGATTGCCGCTTCGGCCGCCGCTCGAGGAAACGCCGGAACGGTTGTATGGAAGGCCAGAACCGTGCCGCTCGTGCCCGCCATGACGAACACCTGGCTTCCCGCCAGACTCCAGAATGTCGCGGACGCGTCCTGGATGGTGGCGGGATCGCCCGACGTCATGAGCGCCTTGACCGGGGGGAGTGCGGCGAGCAGCGCCGCCGACCGTTCCAGCGTGACCTCACGCTGTCGCTGCAATTGGTCGAACGTCTCGCCCGACGTATTGAGGGCCAGCGTGAGCTCCTGGCGCACCCGCAGCTGCACGCGGTAGCGCACCACGAGCAGTACGGCCGTCGTGATCAGGGCCGAGATGAGGGCCAGTGACAGCAGGAATTTCGCGCGGAGGCTCACGACATGATGCTGTGCGGCTAGGGCACGAATTTGTAGCCGGCGTTGTGGACGGTCACGAAGTGCACCGGCGACTTCGGATCGCGCTCCAGCTTCTGGCGAAGCGTGAGGATGTGCGAGTCAACCGTACGCGTCGACGGGTACGAATCGTAACCCCACACATCGCTGAGGAGCTGATCGCGTGACACCACGCGCTGCGGATTCTGCGCGAAGTACTTCAGCAACTTGAATTCCTGTGGCGTGAGCGCGACCGAGCGCTCCTGCCGGGTCACCTCCATCCGTCCGAAGTCGACGGACGCATCGCCAAAGTACAAGTGTTCGACGGCAGGATTGTTGCGGCGCGAGCGTCGCAGCACGGCCCGCACGCGCGCCACGAGCTCTTTCGGACTGAACGGCTTGGTGACGTAGTCGTCGGCGCCAAGTTCGAGCAGCAGCACCCGGTTCACCTCGTCCACCGAACCCGTCAGGATGATGATGGGCACATCTTCCGATTGCCGTCGGATGTCGCGACACACGTCGCGTCCACCCACCAGGGGCATCTGCAGATCGAGGATCACGAAGCTCGGACGCGAGTTGCGGAACGCGGCGAGCCCCTCCGCGCCATTTTGCGCGACAGTGACAGCGTAGCCTTCAGCCTCGAAGATCTGCTGCAGCGCCTTGCGCGTTGCGCGGTCGTCTTCGATCACGAGAATCTTCTCCATCGCCATTTCCTGTCGAGCTATAGTAGCGTCAATGTCAGCGCGGCGAAGATTCGCTTCGAGCGCACTCTTCGTGGCGGCTCTCACCCTCTCCTCGTCGGCCACGCTTAGTGGTCAACCCGTGTCGGCACCTCCGAACGACGCGGCGGCGCAGTCCCCTGCATCGATCGAGGCGCTGCTCGCCGAGATTCGCCGACTCCAGCAGGCGATCGAGACGCTGCAGACCCAACTGGCTGAATCGCGCCGCGAAGCCGCCGACGTGCAACAGTCGCTGCAGTCGCTGCGCGAGCAGTTGGACGAAGAACGCGAGCTGCTTGCCGGCCAGTTGAGCACGCTCGAACAAGCCAAGGTGGAAAGCGGATCGAAGTACCGGGTGCGCTTGTTCGGCATGGCGCTCATGCAGTTGATCAGTACGCGTGGTGCAGTGGACAACATCGATCTGCCGAACCTCGCGATTGAATCTGTTCCAGGCGATTCCGGCGGAAATGTTTCGGCGGGCGTGCGTCAGTCGTACATCGGCCTCGCGGTGTTTGGCCCCAAGATTGGCGGCATGAACGCGTCGGGCGACATCCGACTCGACTTCTTCCATGGGTTTCCGTCCGCCAACGACGGTCTGAGTGCTCCCGGAGTGCGTCTGCGGACGATGCAGTTCGCGTTCGATGGAGCGAACACGTCGATACGAGCAGGACAGGAAGCGCCGTTCTTTTCGCCGCTCTCGCCCTCGTCGCTCGCCTCCACCGCGTACCCGGCGCTCTCGACCTCCGGCAACATCTGGGCGTGGACGCCGCAGGTGTACGTCGAACACCGCGTGACGCAGCCGAATGACACGACGCTGTCGCTGCGCGCGGGCATGCTCGACAGCCTGACAGGAGAGTTGCCGGCCGGTGAGTACAGCCGGCTTGCAACCGCTGGCGAGCGCAGTCGCATGCCAGCCGTGGCTGCGCGGGCGGGGCTGCGGCGCGCCGCCGGGGACCGCGTCACCTCCGCCGGTGTGGGCGCGTACTTCGCTCGTCAGAACTGGGGCTACGACCGCACGATCAACGCATGGGCGACGACCGCCGATTGGGAGTGGCCGCTGTCGTCGCGCGTGCAGGTATCGGGCGAAGCGTACGCAGGCAGAGCGATTGGTGGTCTGGGCGGCGGTGCGCACTCCTCGGTGCTGTTCGACGGTCAGCCCGACGTGCCTTCGTCCGCGGTCTTTCCGCTCAGCAGCTACGGCGGCTGGGGACAACTGAAGATCAAAGCGAGCGCCCGAACAGAGTTCAACGCCGCGTACGGGCTCGATCGTTCGAAGCCCGTCGGCTTCAATGGCCTGCTGCAACCGCCAAACGATCAGGCCCCTGCCGCCTCGAAAAACGCGAGCGATCTGTTGAACGTGATCTACCAACTGCGCTCGAACGTGTTCCTGTCGGTCGAGTACCGCCGTATCTGGACGACGCGATTCGACGGACGCTCGTGGCTCGCGGATCATCTCAACATGGTGGGTGGCATTGTCTTCTAGGAGGCGCGGCTGGTTCGGTGCGGGAGTGCTGGCCGCCGCGGCGCTGCTCTGGCAACCATCCGGGCTCGCGCTGCAAGGTGGCAATGTGACGGTCACCGGCACGGTGTCGTTGGCGGGCGCCGCGTCACTCGACAAGAGCGATGTTGTCGCCTGGCTCATTCCTGTGGCCGAAGGCGCCAGACCGCGCGTCACCGGCGGACGCCGCTTCAAGATCGTTCAGCAGGCCAAACGCTTTCAGCCCCACGTGCTCGCCGTTTCCGTCGGTTCGTTCGTTGATTTCCCGAACCTCGATCCAATCTTCCACAACGTGTTCTCGCTGTTCGACGGCAAACGATTCGACCTTGGCCTCTACGAAGCGGGCACCAGCCGCGGAGTGAATTTCACGAAAGCGGGTGTCTGTTACGTCTTCTGCAACATCCACCCCGAGATGAGCGCTGTCGTGGTCGTAGTCGACTCGCCGTACTTCACCACCTCCACGGCCGCCGGCACGATCACGATTGCCGACGTTCCTCCGGGTCGCTACCGAATGTCGCTCTGGCACGAGCGCCTCAAGCCGGAGAACGCAGCGGAGTACCCCAAGGACGTGAACGTGAGCACCGCGAACACGTCGCTCGGCACGATCAGGATGATCGAGGCGAAGGCGGCCACAGGACCGTCCCACACCAACAAGTTCGGACACGAATATGTGCCGCCCCCGTCGACGACGCCGATCTATCCGTAGGCCGGCGTCGCGTCCCTCGCGGCAGCGCTCATGCGAAGCGCCGCGCACATCGCACCCTCGCTAGAACCACGAGCCAGGCAGCAAGCGCAGGCTCGACCCGGACGACGAACTGCTCGACGAGCCTCCGCCATTACCGCCGCCCCCGTTTCCGCCTCCGCCTCCCGAACTGCTCGACGACGAGCCGCCTCCCGATGAGGAACCGCCGCTCGACGAACTCGAACCGCCCGACGAGGAACTGCCGCCCGACGAACTCGAACCGCCCGACGAGGAACTGCCGCCCGACGAACTCGAACTGCCCGACGAGGAACTGCTGCCCGACGAACTCGAACTGCCCGACGAGGAACTGCTGCCCGACGAACTCGAACTGCCTGACGACGAACTGCTGCCGGAGCTCGAACTGGACGTCGAGGAGCTGCTGCTCGACGAAGAGCCGCTGCCCGACGAGGAGCTCGAGCTCGAACTGCTCGATGGCGAGCTGCTCGACGATGAACTGCTGGACGCCGAACCCGTGGAACTACTCGACGCATTCGACGAACCCGGACTCGTGCTGGAGCCGCTGCTGCTCGAGACGATCGGCGTCGACGTGCTCGTTGGCTGCGTGATGCCGGTACAGCCCGCGTAGACGGCCGCCGGGGCGGCGATCAACAACAGCAGGAAGTTTCGACGCTCGGTCAGTTCAGGCTCACCCGGTGTGCCGGTCGTCCCGCTGCGCGTTGGGTCGTGTTCGCGGTCGCTCATTGCAGTGCTCCTCCTCGAAAATACAGCTCAATTCTGTGGACCACATCGTCGGCGCTGATGAGATCCAGGCAGCGTGGCAGCGTGCCGACGACATCGACGCACAACGCGTCCGGCCGGTCGTGCTCGGCTCCGTCGCCGAGCGGTACTGCGCGTGATTTCCAGCACCCTCCGTTGTCGCAACAGCGAAGTGCGCCAACGGTGTGCATGAACTGATGGTGCGGATACGCGGTGAAGTGTGGCGGCTCGCGCCCACCAGCCACCACGACGCACGGCCGGTTGAGCGGCATGCCAGGCTTCACTTCGACTGCCGCAGCCAGATGCATCAAGAGGCTGACCGCCGAGAGCGCACCCTGCGCGTGATACATCAGCCTCACGAGTTGCCGCAGCGTGGTCTGGCCGCGCAGGTCGATGACGTGGTTGATCGGAGGATGATGATGATGGTCCTCGCCAACCTGGACGAACTGAATCCGGCCGCGAAAGTGATCGACGACCCGCTGGTAGCGCGCTGGATCCCACCACTTCGCCGTGAAGTCGAACTTGCCGCCCGAGGCAAAGAGCCAGAACGGCTGCGCCGGTCCCTCGCGGTTCTCGACCGAGTTGAACCAGTCTTTCTCGGCTTGCGAAATGTGAATGTCGCCCTTGAATTCGGTGACGCGGATCTGCAGACCCAGCTGTTCGTTGAGGTACTCGACGAACCCGTCGAGGAAATGGCGCGGTTCCTGATTGCTGCGGTGAATCAGCGGATAGTGGCAGTCGAGGACCGTCACATCGGGGTCGTGCTCGTCGAGCGGCGTGATGTGCGGATTGAAGTGCCAGAGGTCCGGACAGGCCGTCCGTACATCCGTGAGAAACCGACCGGGATGACACCGATGCAGGTCGCGCACGGCGGCGGTCAGCATGACGATGTCGCCTGGCGATTGGAAGTTTCTGAGAATGAGTTTTCGCACGTCTGCCCAGTGTGCCTGCGTCGAGATCAGACCATGGTCCGCCTGTCACGACAGCATTGTCTCAAACAGCTTCTGCGTGCCGTGTCCACGCCTTGTCAAAAAGTTGTCAAATCA
>JBEBGB010000690.1:0-2924 GCA_040081675.1 Vicinamibacterales bacterium | reverse complement strand
CATCCAGGGCGGTGTCGTCGAAAACCTCGCGCCGCCGCCACCACCGCCGCCGCCGCCACCACCCCCAGCGCCAGTCCGGGTGGGTGGCAACATCAAGCCGCCAACGAAGACCAAAGACGTCCGGCCGGTGTATCCGTCAATCGCTCAGTCGGCTCGCGTGCAGGGAGTCGTGATTGTCGAGGCTACGATTGGCCCCGATGGTCGCGTGGCAGAAGCACGAGTCCTCCGTTCGATACCGCTGCTCGACCAGGCAGCACTCGACGCCGTGAAGCAGTGGGTATTCACGCCCACGCTGCTCAACGGCACTGCCGTCCCGGTCATCATGACCGTGACGGTGAACTTCACGCTGCAGTAAACGAGAAACGTGCGCGCCCTGCGGGGCACGCCGGTGAGTTCGATTTTCTTAACTTCGTCTCGATGGAGGATGGACCGTGGATCTGATGGAAATGTACGCTCAGATGACGATCGTCGCGAAGGCAGTGGCCTTGGTGCTGGTCATCATGTCAATGTGGTCGCTCGGCGTCGGCATCGAGCGCTTCTTCACCTATCAGCAGGCTCGCAACCAGTCGAAGCTGTTTGCTCCCCAAGTGGCCAAGCACCTCAAGGAAGGCCGTCTGAAGGAAGCGATCGCGCTCGCCTCGAAGAAGGAGTTCCGGTACAGCCACCTGGCCAAGGTGGTCCTTGCGGGTCTGCAGGAATATCAATTCCAGCATGAGTCGAACCAGGGTCTGGGCCGCGAAGACATCATGGACACCGTGCGCCGAGCCATTCAGCGCGCGTCGGCCCTGACGGCCTCCGACCTCAAGAAGGGCGTCTCGGCGCTCGCCACGATCGGCTCGACGGCACCGTTCGTCGGTCTGCTCGGCACGGTCGTCGGCGTCATCAACGCGTTCCAGGGCATCGGCAACAGCGGTTCGGCCGGTATCGGCGCCGTGTCGGTCGGTATCTCGGAAGCGCTCGTCGAGACCGCGCTTGGTCTGGTCGTCGCGATTCCGGCGGTCTGGATCTACAACTACCTGACCTCGCGCATCGAGTACTTCAACGTGGAGATGGACAACTCCTCGTCGGAACTCGTCGACTATTTTGTTCGCAAGACGGTTTAAGGGACGCGGGAGATTTCAGATTGAAGATTGAAGATTGAAGATTGGAAGGCTGAAGATTGAGGAAATCTTCAATCTGAAATCTTCGATCTTCAATCTCAGAATTCACTGAGGGGAGATTCAGCTATGTCAATGGACCTTGGCGGCGCCAAAGGCGGAGTCAAGTCCGACATCAACGTGACGCCGCTCGTCGACGTCATGTTGGTGCTGCTCATCATCATGATGCTCATCGCCCCTATGCTTCAGCAGGGCGTGAGTCTCAAGCTGCCGAGCGCCATCAACACGGTCGAGAAGCCCGACTCGCAGGACCAGGCCGTCATCGCCATCGGCGCCAACAAGGCGATCTACTTGAACACCAAGCAGATCCCAGAGGCCGAGCTGGCGACGAAGGTGAACGAGGCGCTCGAGGGCAAGACGCAGAAGGTGGTGTACATCAAGGCGGACATTGATGTCGACTACGGCACGGTCATGGCGGTCATGGACCAGCTGCGAACGGCCGCAATCGAAGACGTCGGACTGATCGTCGATAAGCCGAAGGTTTCGGGCGGCGGGGGAGGACAGTAATGGCTCACGCGCACCATCATCTCGGAGCCGACAAGGTCGTCAAGGCCGAGGTCGCGCAGGCCAACGCCGACATGAACGTCACGCCGCTCATCGACGTGCTGCTCGTGCTCCTCGTCATCTTCATGGCGACGTTGCCGCTGGGACAGAAGGGCATCGACATCAACCTGCCCGCGCAGTCCCAGACCAAAGCCGACCCCACTCCCGACAACAGCCAGATTGTGCTCGAGTACTCGGCCGAGCGTCATATCTCGGTCAACAAGCAGGACGTCACGGTCGCGCAGCTCGAAAAGACCCTCCGTGACATCTTCGAAACTCGCAAGGACAAGAAGATGTTCATCGCTGGCGCGGAGAACCTCCGCTACGGCGACATCATGGAAGTCATCGACGCGGCGCGCGGCGCTGGCGTTGAAAAGGTCGGTATCGTCACCTCCGGTATGCGAAAAGCTGCCGGCATCGGCAACTAACCTCAGAAGACAACCTGTCGACAGGACGACGGCCGTTCCCTATCCGGGGACGGCCGTTTTTCTTTTGCGGGCCAACCGGGCGGTAGGCCGTAGGCGCTTGGTGATGGGCGGTCAGCTCTGACGTTCAGACCTGTCTGACACGCCAACGACGAACGTTGCGTCGTGGATCCGCAGAGCAACTGCGGCCGCGTTCCTCGACCAGCGGCTGGGCGCAGCGCTCGCAGTCGTGACCGATCACCGCCACGCCCAACTGACAAACGCACTGACGTGCGCCCAGCGACGTCCTCGACCTCCCACGCCTGAGGCATGCACTGCCTATCGCCTATCGCCTATCGCCTATCGCCTATCGCCCATCGCCCATCGAGCACCTCAATTCGGCGAAAGCCGACTGCGATCGTCCGCTGAAAGAAAAGGCCCGGACCAGCGAAGAGCCGGACCGGGCCTTTTGACACAGACGAACGAGAGCGGCGGTGAGCCGCCCGTCGGGCCTTAGTTGAACCCGTAGCGGAAGCTGAGCATCATCACGTACACGTCGTTCTGACCGCTGAGGGCGATGCCCGCAGAGTTCTGTCGGGTGTTTGCCAGCGGCACGTTGTTCAGCGTCTGGAGGTTGTAGGTCAGCGCGCCATTGGCGTCTGCACTCGGGCTGGTCAGAATCTGCGTGTTAATCAGTCGAGTTCCGGAACCCCAGTTCGAATTGAGCAGGTTGCCGAAGTTCGTGATGTCGAGTCGCACCTGTCCAGAATGCCGTGCCCGGCCGACGCTGTGAAACAGGTCCTGGATGATGCTGAGATCG
>JBEBGB010000130.1:0-11018 GCA_040081675.1 Vicinamibacterales bacterium | reverse complement strand
GAGAAGCAGCAGATTGCCTTCGGCAGCCAGATTCGCAGCTACGTACTGCACCCCTATCAGATGGTGAAGGATCACAGGACGAAGGAGTCGATTGGCGATGTCAATCGCGTGCTCGACGGCGACATCGACGTGTTGATCAAGACGTATCTCATGAAGAAGGCCAGCGGCACGCTCGGCGAGGTCGCGGCGGACGATGACGTCGAGTAGGCCCGCCTGCGCTCGGGTCTGCTACGCCCCGAGCTACGGCGTGGCCTCGCCGAAGCCGCGATGCGGCGGAGGCGGGTGAATCGCGCCGCTCTGGTCGCCGCGGGCATTCTGCTCAGCCGCGCGGCCGGATTCGTGCGGATGCGAGTGTTCGCGCATTACTTCGGTCTTCGGACTGACGCGGCCGACGCCTTCAACGCCTCCTTCCGTATCCCCAACTTTCTGCAGGCGCTCTTCGGTGAAGGGGCGCTGTCGGCGTCGTTCATCCCTGTTTACGCTGCGCTCGTGGCACGAGGCCGACGGGTCGAAGCCGACCGGGTCGCCGGTGCTGTTGGCGCCATGGTGTCAACACTTGTCGCGGTGATCGTGCTGCTGGGGGTACTGGTGGCACCGTGGATGGTCGCTGTCATCGCTCCTGGGTTTTCGGGCGAGAAGCGTGATCTGACGATTGCGCTGACGCGCATTCTGTTTCCAGGTGCTGGCTTGCTGGTTGTCGCAGCGTGGTGCCTGGGTGTGCTCAACAGCCATCACAAGTTCCTGCTGTCGTACGCGGCGCCGGTTGTGTGGAACGCCGCGATGATTGCCGTCCTCGTGATCTTTGGCGGACGGACCACGCTGCCCCGACTGGCCGTCCTGCTGGCGTGGGGGTCGGTTCTCGGCAGCCTGCTGCAGGTGGTTGCGCAGATTCCGATGGTGTTGAAGGTCGCGCCTGACCTGCGATTGGCCTTCGACCTTGCGTCAGAGCATGTGCGGACGGTCGGAAGGAATTTCCTCCCCGTGCTGATTGGCAGGGGAGTGGTGCAGGTGAGCGGGTATATCGACGCGCTGCTGGCCAGCCTGCTCCCGACCGGCGCGGTGACGGGCATCTCCAACGCCGCCACTCTCTATACACTCCCCGTGAGTCTGTTCGGGATGTCTGTCGCCGCTTCGGAACTGCCGGCGATGGCGGGCGCGGCGGAGCCTGACGCGGCCGGCGCGGAAGCCGTACGGCTGCGGCTGGATAGCGGCCTCAGACGTATCGCCTTCTTCGTCGTGCCTTCAGCCGTCGCGTTCCTGGCGCTCGGCGACGTGGTGGCCGGCGCCGTTCTGCAAACCGGACGCTTCACCAGCGAGGACGCGGTCTACGTGTGGGCGATCCTGGCGGGCTCATCGATCGGGCTGGTCGCTTCCACACTCGGGCGGCTGTACTCGGCAACGCTCTTCGCGCTGCGCGATACGCGCACGCCCCTCAGGTACGCGCTGGTTCGCGTGTCGCTCACGACCGTGCTGGGTTACCTCTGTGCCCTTCCGTTGCCTCGCCTGCTCGGCATCGACGCGAGTTGGGGTGCCGCGGGTCTCACCGGATCGGCCGGCGTTGCGGGTTGGGTGGAGATGTTTCTGTTGCGGCGCAAGCTACGGATGCGAGTCGCATCGAAGGGTATTCCGTTCTTCCATCTGGCTCGGCTCTGGGGCGCGGCGCTCGCCGCGGCTGGCGTGGGCTGGGGAGTGCGCTGGCTGTTGCCACCGGTCGGCCCCATTATTCAGGGTGCCCTGGTTCTTGGACCCTATGGGCTTACCTACCTCGGTGTCACGCTGGCACTTGGCGTGCCGGATGCGGCCAACGCTGTGAAGAGCGGTTTCCGCCGGCGAGCGTGACCCCGTGCTGTCCGACGGTCGTCTAGGCTTCGAGCAATTGATTCTCGATGGCGTACCGCATCAACTCCGCACTGGTCCGCATGCCGAGCTTTTCGAGCACACGCGCGCGGTACGTGCTGATCGTCTTCACGCTCAGCCCGAGGTTCCGTCCGATATCGGAGATGGTCTGGCCCGATCCGAGCAGTCGCAGCACTTGATACTCACGGTCGGAGAGCGATTCGTGGGGCAGCGTGTCCCACTTCGCAGCGTGCCGCAGCAGATCTGCCGTGTTCGGACTGATGTAGCGCTGGCCCTGACGCGCAGCATCCACGGCGTCCATGAACTCGTCCAGCTTCGCATCCTTCGTGATGTAGCCGATTGCGCCGGCGCTGAGCGCACGTCGTGCGAACTGCGAGGGCGGATGCATGCTGAGCGCGAGTGTCGGCAGACCGGGTTGCGCTTGTCGAATCTCTTTAATCAATTCGAGCCCGCTCATGCCGGGCATCGACAAGTCGACAATGACCAGGTCCCACCCACCGTCGCGAACCTGAAGCAGGGCGGAAACGGCGTCGGACGCCTCGTAGATAACGGCTTCCTTCATGCGGTCACCGAGCAGCGATTTGATGCCGTGCCGAGCTACCGGATGATCGTCGACGAGGAGTATGCGAATCATGAAGGTTCCGACTCCGACGGTACGACACCAAACCGTGACGGTTGACGTGGCGATGCCACGATCAACACAGCCGACGATGTTCTGGTGACGGTTAATTGCCACAACGACGCGGCCGTTGGAACCGAACAGAGTTCGTGAGTCTTTTTTTTGAAGGTGACTGTGGGATGCCCTCTCAAATGCAGGGCAATACCGGAAATCGAGCGTAGAAGCGCGCAAAACCGACAGCTAGCCAGCAATTCAGCGCGAAGATGCGCAGAAATTGGCCAAGCCGCGCATGGCGTCTGCCGGATCGGTCTGGATTACTGTCGGTGCGTCAGGGCAGCTGCGCCCGGCTGATTCCGCCGGGTTCCGTGCCGGCAATGAAGGCCTCGGTCAGGGCACCGGCGCCGCCCTGCGGAACAACCGAGCCCGTGGACTTGTCGACGGCCATGAAGACGATGTTGCCGGGCGCCTGGAACTGGGGTGGCGTCTCTGTTTGCGATCGACCGGCAATGTAGGCCTGCATGATGTCCATCCAGATGGGGAGCGCGGCCTTGGCGCCTTGCTCGTCGGAGCCGAGCGACTTGCGTTTGTCGTCCATGCCAATCCAGACGCCGATCGTGATATCCGGGTCGAATCCGACGAACCACGCGTCGGTGTTGTTGTCGACGGTGCCGGTCTTACCGGCAAGGGGCCAGTGCGACGCCATTTCGGTCGCGCGCGCGCCGGTGCCGCGCGGAGTGAGAACACCCTGCAGGATATTGGTCATGACATACGCCGAGTCGGCGGCGATGACGTCCGAGGGTTCCGGCCGATTCTGTTCGAGCAGATTGCCGTCGCGGTCCTTGACCGTCGTAATCGACCACGGACGCATCCGGATGCCCTGGTTTGGAAACGTCGTGTAGGCGCTGGTGATCTCCATGAGGGTCGCATCGCCGGCCCCGAGCGCGATGGGCAGATAGGGCGGGAAATCCTCCTCGAGACCGAATCGCTTCGCGTACGCGAGGACGTTCTTCGGTCCGAGTTCGTCCATCATCTTGATTGCGGGAATGTTGCGCGACTCCTCGACCGCATACCGCAGTGTGATCGGGCCCATGAACGTGTGGTCGTAGTTCTGCGGGCTATAGACCTGGCCGTTACCAGCCGGATACGACACCGGTGAGTCGATGATGATCGACGCTGGTGTGTATCCCCGATCGATGGCCGCCGTGTAGACGACCGGCTTGAACGTGGACCCGAGCTGTCGATAGGCCTGGATTGCGCGATTGAACTTGCTGCGCTGGAAATCCCAGCCGCCGACCATGGCCTTTACCTGCCCGGTGTGGTTGTCGAGGACCACCACGGCGGCTTCGGCGAGCGGCGTCTGTTCGAGCGAGACGACCGCGGTGTGTGCGGTGTCGTCCAGCGTGCGGATGCGAACGTCCACCAGGTCGCCGACCTTCACCAGGTCCGCGGCGTTCGTGCGTCGAGTCCACGCGAAACCTTCACGCACCAGATCTGCGTGATACGGACCGATGATGAGCCGCGCACTGGCTGTCGGGGCCGGCTTGCCCACTGCTTCAACGACTGCCGGGACCACATCGCCCACGCGAATGGGACGTACCCAGCGTTCATCGCGATACGTTTCGACAGTCTTCTTCTCCGATACGACATTGCGCGTCGGACGTCGCCAGCCGTGTCGCTTGTCGTAGTCGCGAAGCCCTTTCTCGATGGCGCGATTCGCGACGAGTTGCAGTGCCGGGTCGAGCGTGGTCGTCACGACGAGGCCACTCTCGTAGAGCGCTTTGGCGCCGTACTGCCGTTCGAGATGCTTTCGGACTTCTTCGAGATAGAACGGCGCGATTGACTTGTCGGGTTGCGGCTGTCCCTTGAGGACAATGGGCCTGGCCTTGGCGGCGGCCGCGTCGGCTGCGGTGATGTAGTTCTCTTCTGACATCCGCTGCAGCACGTAGTTCCGGCGTCGGGTTGCGGCTGTCACATCCACGTACGGACTCTGGCGTGCCGGCGACTGGATGATGCCGGCAATGAGCGCGGCTTGCTCCAAGGTGAGGTCCTTGGCGCGCGTGTTGAAGTAGAGCCGCGCGGCGGCCTCGACCCCGTTGGTACCGTGGCCGAAGTGAATCTGATTGCAGTAGAGGGTCAGAATCTCGCGCTTGGTGTAGCGCTTCTCGATCTGAATCGCGAGGAGCGCCTCTTTGACCTTTCGATCGATGCTCTTCTCGAATCCGATGGGAAACAGGTTGCGCGCAAGTTGCTGGGTCAGCGTGCTCGCGCCGGCCGGATTGCCGAGGCGACGTTGGTAGACATCGCGCGCCAGCGTGATGAGAATGCGCGAGATGTTCAGGCCGAAGTGTGAATTGAACTCCGCGTCTTCGGCGGCAATGATCGCCTCACGAAGCGTCGGCGAAATATCGTCGTACCCGATGACGATACGCCGCTGAACAGCGAACTCCCCGATGGCGTCGCCGTTCGCGGCGAGGACACGCGTGATGGTGCTGGGGTTGTAGTTGTCGAGCGCGGAAATCTCCGGGAGATCGCTGGCATAGGCGAACAGCACGCCGGTCATGGTGCCGGCGATGGCCATGGCGCCAAACAACGCGACGATCGTGGCGCCCCGTGCGATGCGGATAACGTAGTTAGCCACGCCCTGCGTCCGGTGACTCGCGACCGACTTCAACCCGACTGCGTCTGCAAAGGCCCACGTCCCAGTGTAGCGCTTGGAGACTCAGGTCAGGTGGGTCAGGTGGGTCGGGTCGGTCAGGTCGGCCTGCCCCGTCGGACCGTGTGCTGACCGGTTCCGATCGTCCAGCCCGTCCAGCCCGTCCAGCTCGTCCAGCTCGTCCAGACTGTCTCAATTGGTAGGTCGAAAGACATAAATTGACTGTCTTAGACTCAGCTTTTATACTTAGAGCAATATCACTGTTGACTGATTTTTCGAGGTTATCTGCATGAGCAAAATCATTGGCATCGACCTGGGCACCACCAACTCCGTTGTCGCCGTCATGGAAGGCGGAGAGCCGGTCGTCATCACCAATCCAGAAGGCGGACGCCTGACACCCTCCGTTGTGGCGTTCACCAAGTCCGGAGAGCGACTGGTGGGTCAGGTTGCCAAGCGGCAGGCTGTGACCAACCCCGAGAACACCGTGTTCTCCATCAAGCGCTTCATGGGCCGCCGCTTCGACGAGGTTGGCGAAGAGATGAAGATGGTGCCGTATCACGTGGTGCCAGACGGACAGCGCGTGACGGTGAAGGTGGACGGTCAGAGCAAGCCCCTGACCCCGCCCGAAATCTCCGCGATGATCTTGCAGAAGCTCAAGCAGGCCGCCGAGGAATATCTCGGGCAGCCTGTGTCGAAGGCCGTCATTACCGTGCCCGCGTACTTCAACGATGCGCAGCGCCAGGCCACCAAGGACGCCGGACAGATCGCCGGCCTCGAAGTGATGCGTATCGTGAACGAGCCGACCGCGGCCGCTCTCGCCTACGGACTCGACAAGAAAAAGGACGAGACCATCGCGGTCTACGACTTCGGCGGCGGCACCTTCGACATCTCCATCCTGGAGGTCGGCGAGGGCGTCGTCGAGGTGAAGGCGACCAATGGTGACACGCATCTGGGTGGTGACAATCTCGATCAGCGCGTGATCGAGTGGATCAACGCCGAGTTCAAGAAGGCCGAAGGCATCGACCTCAGCAAGGACCGCATGGCGCTCCAGCGCCTGAGGGAAGCCGCCGAGAAGGCCAAGATGGAGCTCTCCACGGTGATGGAGACCGACATCAACCTGCCGTTCATCACGGCCGACCAGACCGGGCCCAAGCACCTGCAGATGAAGCTGACGCGGGCAAAGTTCGAGCAGCTCGTCGACGACCTGCTGCAGAAGACGGTGGGTCCGACGAAGCAGGCGCTGGCCGACGCTGGCGTTGATCCGTCGAAGATCGATGAGGTCGTGCTCGTCGGCGGGTCCACGCGCATCCCGAAGGTGCAGCAAATCGTGAAGGCCATCTTCGGGAAAGACCCTCACAAGGGCGTCAACCCGGATGAAGTGGTGGCCATCGGCGCAGCCGTGCAGGCGGGTGTGCTTGCCGGCGATGTGAAGGACCTCCTGCTGCTCGATGTCACCCCGCTGTCGCTCGGTATCGAGACGATGGGCGGCGTGATGACGACGCAGATCCCGCGCAACACGACCATCCCGACCCGCAAGGGCGAGATCTTCTCGACCGCGTCGGACAGTCAGACCAGTGTCGAGATTCATGTGCTGCAGGGAGAACGGTCACTGGCTCGTGACAACCGCACGCTCGGCCGATTCCATCTCGACGGCATTCCGCCGGCGCCGCGCGGAGTCCCGCAGATCGAGGTCACCTTCGACATCGACGCCAACGGCATCGTCAACGTGCAGGCGAAAGACCTGGGAACGGGCAAGGAACAGAAGATCACGATCACGGCGTCGAGCGGCCTGAGCAAGGACGAAGTCGACCGCATGATGCGCGAGGCTGAGTCGCACGCCGACGACGACAAGAAGCGTCGCGACGAGATCGAGAACCGGAACAAGGCTGACCAGGCCGTCTACGGCGCCGAGCGTTTCATCAAGGATTCGGGCGACAAGCTCACGGCCCCGGACAAGAACGCCATCGAGATCGCGATCGAGGCGTTGAAGAAGGCGATCGAAACCGGCGACGCCACAGCCATCTCTCGCGAGATGGAAGCGTTGACCCAGGCGCAGCACAAAGCCGCGGCGAACTTGTACCAGCAGGCCGCGCCCGGTGGTGGTCAGCCATCAGGTGGCGATAGTGCGGCGAGTGGCGCAGGCGCGGGTTCGGGCGGATCGACGAACACCGGCGGCAGCGGTCCGGGCGGCGATGTGATCGACGCCGAAGTGGTGGACGACAAGCAATGAGACTTCCATCCTAGATTCCTCTGATGGATTTCTACGTGTTGTTGGGCGTGCAGCGTGAGGCGACGGAGGCCGATATCAAGCGGGCCTACCGACGCCTCGCGCGCAAGTACCACCCCGACATCAATCCCGGAGACCGCGTGGCGGAGCAGCAGTTCCGTCAGATCGCGGAAGCGTACGAAACGCTCGTCGATCCTGATCGGCGCCGGCGCTATGACACGGGCGGAGTTCAAGCCGTCGCGACGGGTGCCGTGACGTTCGGGTTCGAAGGTTTCGATTTCTCGATGCACGTCAGCGGCGACGCCGCGCCGACCTTTGGCGATCTCTTCGCCGAGATATTCCGGCAGCCGAGCGCCACCGGCACTCGCAGCGCTGAGCGTGGAGCCGATCTGCACGTGTCGCTGCGCCTGTCGTTCGAAGCGGCCATGCGCGGTGGCGACACGCACGTCAGCGTGACACGACTGGTCAGATGCCGCGGGTGTCGCGGTACGGGCTGCGTCGCGACCCAGGAGCGGCGCTGCCAGCGCTGTCAGGGTGCCGGCGCGCTGAAATCGGTGCGCAATCACATGGTCTTCTCGAAACCCTGTGAGGCATGCGGCGGAACGGGCACGTTGGCCGCGACACTGTGTCCAACGTGTGGTGGGCGGCAGCTCGAGCGGCACGTCGAGTCGGTGCCCGTCAGTCTGCCGCCGGGGTTGCAAACCGGCGCTCGACTACGCGTGGCTGGAAAAGGGAACGATGGGCCGTCTCTCGGCGAGGCTGGCGACGTGTATATCGACGTGCAGGTTGACGCGCATCCGCGCTTCAGGCGCGAAGGGGACGATTTGCATGTCACCGTGCCTGTGGCGGTGCACGAGGCCGCGCTTGGCGCACGCATCGAGGTGCCATCTCTCGACGGTCCGGCTCGCTTGCGCGTGCCGCCAGGGACGCAGTCGGGTCAACGCTTTCGCATGAGCGAACGCGGTGCGCCGTCGGCACGTGACGGTCAGCGCGGCGATCTGGTGGTGGAAGTGCGCCTGGTCCTGCCCGCGCTCCTGGACGAACGTTCGAAGGAACTGCTCCGTGAATTCGGTCGCATCAACAGCGCGGATGTGCGTCAGGAGCCTGCATGAAGAAGTCCAGCAAAGCGTACTTCATGATCAGCGTGGTCGCGCAGAAGTACAACATCCATCCGCAGACGCTCAGATTGTACGAACGCGAAGGGCTGCTGAAGCCGTCTCGCACGGACGGGAACACGCGACTCTACTCCGAAGAGGATCTCGAGCAACTGGAAACAATTCTTTCATTGACGCGCGATCTCGGCGTGAACCTTGCCGGTGTGGAAATCATTCTCAACATGCGGCGGAAGATCGAGCGGATGCAGACAGAAGTCAACGAGTTCATGGAGTACGTGAAGCAGGAGTTGTCGAAAGGGATCGGCGACTGGGAACAACGACTCTCGACCGCGCTCGTGAAGTCTGCTCCGAGCGAGCTGATGCGTGCCGCGCCGCAGAACACGTCCGCAACGACATCCTCACAAACGTCAGCGTCGACGACTTCGTCGACAACTTCGTCGACCGAAAACTGACGACTCGTCGTCGGTCGCGGCTGATATACTGCGGCCACCTTCCGCTTCACATCAGCACATGCCCTGCGACCTCTGCGACGATACCGGCTGGAAACCTCTCGACGAGAACGGCGTCCGCAGTGTCGTGCGTTGCGAATGCAAGCGCGAGCAAGCCGGGCATCTGCGTCTCGCCAGTGCGAACATTCCGAAGCGCTATCAGCACTGCACGATTGCGAACTTCACGGCCTACAACGAATCCCTGCAGAAGGCCGCCGCGATCGCCGCGCGCGTCGCGGGCGACTTTCCCGCTGTCACGAAAGGGCTGTTTCTCGAGGGGCAGCCGGGTGTTGGCAAGACGCATCTGGCGGTGGCGGTGCTGAAGCAGATCATCGAAGACACGGGCGCGCGCGGGTTGTTCTACGACACGCGCGATCTGTTGCGCGTCATCCGCAGCACCTACGATCCGTCCATTCGCACCACCGAACTCGAAATTCTCCGGCCCGTCATGACTGCCGATCTCCTTGTGCTCGACGACCTGGGCGCGGAGAAGACATCCGAATGGGTCGAGGAGACGATGAACCTGATTGTCAACACGCGCTATAACGAGCGACGCTTGACGATCTTCACGTCGAACTACAAAGACATCCCTGACGATACCGATCCGAACGCGCTCCTCTTCCGCATCGGACACCGCATGCGTTCGCGGTTGCACGAGATGTGCGACTTCGAGGTGCTCGATGGCGCCGACTATCGGGAACTGCCCCCCAATGGCGGACCCGACGATCTCGTCATGATGTGGAAGATGCGGAGCAAGGCGATGCCGCCGCAGAGTCGTGGCGGTCGCCAGGCGCGGGCGCAGCTGAGAGAATCGGCCCGAGACATCAGCCACGCCGACCTGAAATGGAGTGGAGGCCGCGCCGGTCGAGGTTAGCGCGCGTTTTGAATCGATGCCGCGCGCGGTCCTTCGTTCCTGGTTCTGTGTTCCTTGTCCGGCAGCGTGAACCGATTGCCACGCCCATCGCCCACGACCGATCGCCTATAGCCTGTTGTAATGCTCGGCCTCTACATCCACATCCCCTTCTGCGCCGCCATCTGCAACTACTGCAATTTCAACCGGGGTCTGTTCGACGCCGACGTGAAGCGTCGCTATGTCGATGCCTTGGTCGCCGACATTGCTCGAGCGGCTGGACACGACAGGGATGCCGCGGACACCATCTACTTTGGTGGCGGCACGCCGTCCCTCCTGAGCGCCGACGATGTGACGCGAATCATCGATGCGTGTCGACGCTCGTTCAGCATCACGCCCGACGCCGAGATCACGCTCGAGGCGAACCCTGAAACGGTCGGCGTCCCTCTGCTTGCCGCATTCCGCGCTGCTGGCGTGAATCGTCTGAGCCTCGGTGTCCAATCGTTGCGCGACGATGAACTCGTGCGCTTGTCGCGACTCCACGGCGCGGCTCGTGCGCGCGCCGCCGTTGGCGAGGCACGTACTGCCGGATTCGACAATCTGAGCGTCGACCTCATGATGTGGCTGCCCGGGCAGAGTCCGGCGGCGTGGCTCGAGTCCGTTGACGGCGCCATTGCACTGCAGCCGGACCACCTGTCCCTCTACCTTCTCGAGGTCTATCCCAATGCGCCGCTTCGCGACGAGATGGCGCGTGCGAAGTGGTCGCAGGCTCCCGACGAGGACGCCGAATCGATGTACCTGTCAGCCATGGAGCGTCTCGAACGGGCAGGTCTCGGCCAGTACGAGATCTCCAACGTCGCCCGGCCCGGGTGTGAGTCGCGCCACAACGTCAAGTACTGGTCAGACGGTGAGTGGGTCGGCTTTGGATGCGGCGCGCACTCGACTCGCGCGGGCGTCCGGTGGAAGAACGTGGCATCGGCCGAGGAATACGTGTCCCGTGTGGATGCGAAGGAGTCCGTGCGCATCGATGCCCGGACCCTGTCCGCAGACGAACAACTGGGCGATGCACTGTTCACGGGTCTACGGCTGACAGCCGGTCTCGATCTCGGCGCCATCGACCGGAAGTACAAGACCGACGTCTGGGGCCGGTACGGGGCCGAACTCGAGCCGTTCGTGCTGGAGGGGCTGCTGGTCCACGACCCCGGGCGT
>JBEBGB010000005.1:0-39089 GCA_040081675.1 Vicinamibacterales bacterium | reverse complement strand
TTCCGAATCTCCTCGCGACGCATCAAGAGCTTGCGCTGGCGCATTGGTTCGTGATCGGCGTAGCCGCGATGCGAGTAGGCGCTGACGTTGACGTTGCAGAGCCACACCTCGCCCTTCTCGATGCGGGCGTAGCTGTCGCGCAGATTCACACGACCTTCGCGAATCGACTTCACCTCGGTCCCGAGCAGCACCAGGCCGGCTTCCCAGGTATCGAGGATGTGGTAGTCGTGAAACGCCTTGCGATTCTCGGCAATGCTCGTCTGCGCGAGTTCGCGTTCGGTCTTCTCAGTCATTGTTTCTTCAACGACACCTTGTCATGTCTGGCGCGCATTCGCGAGCGTCGCGGCCAGGAGCACCGCCGCAACCATGCTCCCATGGTCTGCGACACCGGTGCCCGCAATATCGAAGGCGGTGCCGTGGTCCACCGACGTACGAATGATCGGAAGGCCGATGGTGACGTTCACCGCCTGGCCAAACGCCAGCAGCTTGACGGGTATCAGGCCCTGATCGTGATAACACGCGATGACCACGTCGAAGGCACCGCGGGTGGCGCGCACGAACACCGTATCACCGGGGAACGGACCCGCCACATCGATGCCCTCCGCACGGCACTCGTCGATCGCTGGGGCCACCACGTCGATCTCTTCTCGTCCGAACAACCCGTGTTCGCCGGCGTGCGGATTCACTCCCGCGACGCCAATCCTCGGACGCGCGACACCGAAGCGCGGAAGTACCTGCGCCACCAGCCGAATCGTGGCGACCAGGCTGTCGCGCGTGAGCACTCGCGACACGTCCGCCAGGGGGATGTGCACAGTGGCCAGCACCACACGAAGCACGTCCGAATGAAACATCATCGCCACGTGCGCCGCCCCTGTCAGGTGCGCGAGCAGATCGGTGTGACCAGCCCAAGGAAGGCCCGCGAGCTTGAAGGCCTCCTTGTTCACTGGCGCAGTGGCCACGGCGTCCACTCGTCCAGCCTGGGCATCTCGCACCGCGCGAACGATCAGATCGTAGGAAGCCTGTCCCGCAGCACCCGAGAGGATGCCTGGCGCGTAGGACCCGGGGTCCGGCGGAGAGTAGATGATCGGTTCGCACACGGCCAGCACGCGTGCATCGACAGCGGCCTTCGCCGCAATCTCGGGACCGATGCCGGCCGGATCGCCTGACGTAATGGCTATGCGTGGTTTCATGAGGCGGGACGTCCGCTAAAGCTGCAGGACGAGCCAGTCGGCAACGAGCTTCGCATTGGTATACCGATCCAGGGCCGCGAGCGCGCGGTCGACCGCGACGAACGCAAGACGGCCGCGTTCGCCGCCAAACGCACTGAGTTTCTCGAGCGGCTGCGCCAAATCGGGATTGGCCAGCAGCGAGCGATCGGCCGATGTTGCGAGTGCACCGATATCACGCAGCAGAATGGACATCGCTCGCAGGTACACGGCGAGCTGATCACGCTCGGACGAAGCCGCGCCAGCGCCCTTGACGACAAGTTCCTTGGCGCAGTCCATGCGCCGCCGGACATCCTCAGAGACAGCAGCCTGCACCAGGACGCGCAGTGCCACGTCTCGCGCTTCCACAATGGTCTCGGCGCTGGCATCGAGCGCGCGGCCGATGCTGCCGTCAGCAAGCGCTGCCACCGCGTTCGCGTCTGAGTCGCTCTGCCCTCGCGCGATCAGCGCTTGCGCAACTTCCGCCACGGCCAGCGGCCGGAAGCGTAACTGGGGGCAGCGCGAACGAACGGTTGGCAGGAGCAAATCGGGCGACGGAGTGACCAGCAGGAACGACGAAGCGGACGGCGGCTCTTCGAGCACTTTGAGCAGCGCGTTCTGCGCGGAACGCTCGAGCCCGTCGGCCTGGTCGATGATCGTGACGCGGCGACGTCCTTCGAACGGTCGATAGCCCGATCGGTCGATGACCTCGCGCACGAATTCGATCTTGATGTTGCCCTTGTCGTTCGGCTCGAGGAACAGCACGTCCGGATGCACGCCGCGCGCAATCCTCGTGCACGCCGCGCACGTGCCGCACGCGTCGACTTCAGGCACATCGTCTCCACGATCCGATGCCGGGCGGCGAACCAGGGCGAGACAGTTCAGCGTCTGCGCAACCGACAACGCCGCCAGGCGCTTCCCCACGCCCGCCGGGCCAGAGAGGATCAGGCTAGGCGGCAGCGTCTCGCGCGCGATGGAGCGTGACAGCAGCGCCACGAGCTTGCGGTGGCCGATAACATTGCGAAAAGGCATTGGGGGCGGGACCAGCCTGGCATCGTATCACCGGTGGAACGCACGATGGAGGCCCGCGACAGGGCCAACGGAGCGGCAGGTTAGCCGAGCATGCTGTCGAGAAAACTCGAACCCACGTTGAGGCAATCGAAGACGTGAAGACCGAGCCTGTTGGCCAGTTGCACGCACGCTTCGATGCCGCGGACGCTGTTTCCGTGCGAGTCCAGTTTGGGTGAATAGGTGGCAATACCGATTTGTCGATTGACGACAGCCATGACACCGCCCGCCACGCCACTCTTGGCGGGAATGCCGACGCGGTAGGCCCACTGACCCGAGTAGTCGTACATCCCGCAGGTAAACATGATCGACAACATGTCTTTGACGCAGCGAATGTCGAACACGCCTTCGTCTGTGAACGGGTTTCGGCCCATGTTGGCGAGCGTCGCGCTCATGGTGGCGAGGTCGCGACAGGTCACGAGAATGGCGCACTGCTTGAAGTAGACGTCCAACGCAATCTGGGCGTCCTCTGGCACCAAGCCGAAATTCAAGAGCAGATGGGCAATGGCACGGTTGCGGTGGCCGGTGCGGTGCTCCGACTCATAGACGGACTGGTCGATTGACAGCTGGCGGCCAGCCGCTGCACTGAATCGCTCGAGTATCTTGTCGAATGTCTGAGCGCCGAAGCGTTCGTGCAGCAGCGCCGTCACGGTGATGGCGCCCGAGTTCACCATGGGGTTGTGGGGCCGGTTCGTGCCGTTCTGCAGTTCGATCGAATTGAAGGCGTCGCCGCTGGGCTCGACGTCGACGTGCTGCCACACGCGGTCGTGCCCGAATTCCTGGAGGGCCATGCCGAAGGTCAGCGGCTTCGAGATCGATTGAATCGTAAACGGCTGGTCGCAGTCGCCGGCCTCGATGGTCTGCCCGCCGGCCGTGACCACGCAGATGCCGAAGTGATCCGGGTTCGCCTTGCCGAGCTCCGGGATGTAAGTCGCCACCTGCCCGTCGTTCAGCGACCGGTACTCCTGGTACAACGCGGTGACGAGGCGTTGAAGTTCGGCAACACCCTCGGCCTGGTCGTTCTGGTTGCTCGTAGCAGGGACACTCACGCCACCGGCAGCGAGCAAGAAGCGATCCTCAGGCCTCGCAAGACGGCCATCGAGGGATTGCATTTCGACGCCCGGAGAACGCCGCCCCGCAGTGAGTTTCTCGCGCAGTAGGAAGCTAGAGAGCGGCTACATAACTGTCGAGAGCCTGGCCGACAGCCGACAATTGTGTTGCCGCGCTGGTCGCCACGCTCTCGACTGGTCGAAGAGCACCGAACCACTGCGCGCTCGGTTCGGTCGGCGATGGGACAGCCGGGGCACCGGGCCTACGGCTGCTTGTCGTACACCTGCAGATTGTCGACGATTCGACCCTGCGGATCGGTCCCCTTCGCCGCGACGGTGAGCGTCTTGCCGTCGGCCGACACCACAACGGTATTGACCAGCGTTACCTTGCCGGCTTTCTTGAACGTCGTCTCGGTGGTCGATGGGTTCACGCGCTTTCGAGACACCGCGTCTCCGTTGGGGTTGTTGCCCGTAATCGGCGCGTCCTTGCCGTCGTACCCGCCTGAGTACGTCCAATGCTGCACCGCGCCGTCTGCGGCGACAGCATCCACGGTGGTGATGACCCTGCCCATACCGGCCGCTTCGATCTTGAGCGTGGTGCTCCTTGGCGGCGGGCCAGGGTTGTATTTCGACTTGGCGAGATTCAATTTCCAGGTGCCGACCGACGAATTGCTCTGAGCCAGGACCGAGGTGCCGAGTGCCAACGCGAGAAGACTGACGACGACATGCGTCTGAACAAGTCTGATTCGCATAGAGCCTCCTGTGCCGACTGCTGTCGTACGGGCCCGAGCTTACTGCAGCTCACGGCGACCGGCGCCGAATTGTGTAAACGACCGACTCGGCAGGGCGTCGACGGGTCGCGGCAGCCGCACACTGGGGCTTGCGCTCCGGAAGGTTCCTCGAGAACGTGACCCTCGCGTCAGGCGATATCAGATTGCGCCGGTCGCCGGTCCGCGTTGGCGCATGGCGACGAGCTTCTGTAGCAGTTTGTTGCAAGGCAGGTTGTGTGGGCGGCGATCTGCGTATGATCCTGCTGCCCTACAGCGGACCGGCACGCGAATCGTCGGAACCATGCACACATTGAGATCACTGAGCCGATTGCGTCTGTCCGACGAGGCAGCTCTGCGTCCACGTGGCGTGCGCGAGCGTCTTGTCACCGTCGGGCTCCTTGCGTTGCTGGTCGCTGGAGGCTGCCTTGGCGGGTGCGACAAGCCGGCGGCCACAACTCCCGAGCAAAGAGAGCTGACGATTGCGGTTGGCTTCGAAGGCTCGGTAGCCGACAACCTGGGACGCGTTCTGGCCACGAGATCAGAGACCGACATTCAAGGTTTGCGGGTGCGGACTCGGTTGACCCGCGGCGTTGACGAGAATCTCGAGAGGCTCCACGCCGGAACAGCGGACCTTGGATTTGTCGACGCCGAAGGCGCCTACGTCGGTTACAGACAGGAACAATCGGGTCGATTCACGGGCCACAGCGTGCGCGCCGTGGCCGTGCTCTATCCGACGGCTGTCCACATCTTTGCGAAACGTGACCTCAACATCAGGTCTGTCGAGCAATTGCGTGGTCGCTCTGTAGTCGTCGGGGAGCGCGAAGGCTATGCGGATCGGGCGATGCGTCTGATACTCGACAGCTACAATCTCAGCTACGCGACCGTCCAACCTCTCTTCGTAGATGGACCGCAGGCCGCTGACGCAATTCGGGACGGCACCGCTGCGGCCGTGGTCTTGTACACGTCTTATCGTAGTCGGCCGGTGCTCGAGGTGACGGAGGCAGCCGACCTGACGCTTGTGTCCCTCAGCCACTCCAACATCGCGCAGATACAGACGACATCCGAACGTAACCACTTCGTCAAGACGATTACCATCCCGCGCGGCACTTATCGTGGACAACCCGAGGCTGCGCTCACCATGGGCGACGACATCCTTCTTCTCTGCCGTTCCAATCTCGATGACTCGCTGGTCTATGCGCTGACGAAGACGCTCTTCGACTCGGTTCCTTCGCTTGTTCGAGTGCATCCTGCGGCTGCCGGCATCAACGTCGAGCGCGGCCCGACGACCTCCGTGCCGCTCCACCCTGGAGCTGCCCGGTACTATCGTGAGCGGGAGCTGCCACGGTAAGGCGATCTAGGCGGTTCCATTTCAAATGGCATTCGAACGCCCGCTAGGCCTCCACCGCAGGAACCTGTCGTCCTATTCTTGGTTTCTTCTCGCGTCGTTCCTGTTCGCTGGAACGCTCTCATTATTCTGGCTGGGCTATCGCGCAACCCGCGAATGGGACGTCAGTACGAAGCAGTTGGTCGAATCGCGCGGGCGTGAAACTCTCGCCCTGCTGTCTGCGGCCATCGATCAGGACATGAAGGGAGGACAGCTGGATCTGCTGCTTCCGATGAACGGCGCCCTCCTCGGGCAGAGCTCGCTCTACGATCTTGCGGATCGCTTCGCCGGGGCTCTGGCGCGGTTTCCCTACATCGAGTCGGTCTACGTCTGGAAGATATCCGGGGACCGAAAGGGCGAGCTGTTCTTCTTCAATCGCTCAGAGAGACTGCCACCATGGGATGAGGGCGCCCAGAGCGAGTGGTATCCGGTGCTCGTCCGAGCGAATCCTGCGAAAGCGTTTCCGCTTATCGCGGCATCGGGGAGCGACGCCGGCAACGGCATGCCGTATTCAATAGCCGATGGCTCGATCGGCGGCACACCCTACCAAGTCGTGTCGCACCGCATCTTTGCGGGAGACGGGGCGCTCGAAGCGGTCGTGGGGTTTTCCGTCAACCTCGATTGGGTGCGCGGCCACTATTTCGGCCCGCTGATACGCCAGATTCAAGAGATTGGGAACGACGGAAGTGTTCGACTGGAAGTGCGTGACGACGTCGACACCGTGATCGCCAGTACGGGCCCGAGCGCATCGGGCGAGTCGTTGGCGCCCCACTTCTTTCCGCTCGTATTCGCGCAGTCGTCGCTGGCCAGCGGAGTCGTGACACCCAAGGCACCGGTCTGGAGTGTGCGCGTCAGCGTGGCCTCGGATGCGACCCTCATCGCCGCCGGGCGGAGCACGCTTCGCACGCTGACACTCCTGTCGACAGCCGTCGGTGCGACGACCATCGCGCTGCTCCTCGCCGCACGTTCCGTCCGCGTCGCCGCATCGCTATCCTCGCGTCAGGCCGATTTCGTGTCATCGGTCAGCCATGAGATGAAGACGCCCCTGTCTCTAATCACTCTCGCGAGCGACAGTCTCGCCAGTGGTCGCTGCAGTTCTCCTGAGGCAGCCAAGGAGTACGGACGCCTCTTGGCAGCAGAGGCCCGGCAACTATCGATGTTGATCGACAACGTGTTGTGCTACGCGCGTCTCATCGACGAAGAGGATTCGACCACGATGGAGCCGGTTGACCTGGCGGATCTACTGGGAGAGTCCGTCGAGCGTTTTCGCGTGCAGTGCGCCGAGATTGCGTGCGGCATCCAGCTGGAGTCGACCCTGACCAGTGAACTGGTCCATGGCGACCGGCGAATGCTGCGAGATGCCTTCGACAACATCATCGACAACGCGATCAAATACGGCGGCAAAGACGGCCGCATCGTCATTGCCCTTCGGACCCAGGGCAACATGGTCTGCACGGAGATATCCGATCACGGAGATGGAATCGCAGACGAGGATCTGCCCCACGTTTTCCAGAAGTTCAGGCGCGGCAGCGGAGTGGCGCACCAGCACAGAGGGAGCGGGCTGGGATTGACGATCGCCAGCCGGGTCGTTGAGGCGCATCGTGGCCACATCACCCTCACCAGTCGAATCGGACATGGAACCACTGTGCTGGTGCAGCTCCCGCTCTCGCGCAGCTCTCGTCCCTTACTCAACGACTCTCGCACGTGAGCGGCTCGGGAAGCGCGCGCCCGCTCCTTCCCGAGCGGCGGAACACGCATCTCAGCCAGGATGACCAGCGATGAAGAACCGACTCCTGCTCGTGGAAGATGACAAGGCTCTGGCACACGTGCTGTCGGAAGATCTTCGGCACTCGGGTTACGAGGTCGACAGCGTCGCACATGGTGACTATGTCCTCGAGCGACTGGAGGCGTTCCGGCCCGACCTTGTGCTGCTTGATGTCGTGCTACCCGGAAAGAGCGGATTCGAGCTCTGCGCCCTGATCCGCCGGAAGTCTCACACGCCGGTCATCATGGTGACGGCGAGGGACACCAAGACCGACAAGCTCACCGGGCTCGATAACGGCGCGGATGATTACGTCACGAAGCCGTTCGATTTCGACGAGTTTCTCGCTCGGATCCGGGCAGTTCTGCGCCGAACACATCCGAGTATCTCGAGGCTCATCCTGGGCTCGCTCACCATCGACTTCTCCCGACTCGAAGTCTCGGGCGGACCAGCAGGGCTGCACCTCACGCCACGCGAGTTCAGCATCCTTTCTTATCTATCTGAGCGCAGTGGCAGCGTGGTTCATCGGAGCGAACTGCTGCGCGAAGTATGGGGATATCCTCAAGAGCCCAGAACAAGGGCCGTGGACTTCGCCATCAAGAGGCTGCGAGAAAAGATCGAACCCAATCCTCACATGCCACGGTTCATTCATTCCGTGCGAGGTGACGGCTATCGACTCACGGTTGACGCGACGGCACCGCAGCCCGAGCCGTTGGACTGAGCGCTCGTGGCCTGGGTCCGCAGTCGCTTTTGCCCGTCCAAGCGAATCCGGCGTCCACCCTGGGCTCTCGTCTTACCAGCCGACCGCCTCACCGTCCTTCCGATGATCGGACCCGGCGCGATAGATGCCGTTTACCGGATGGGTGCTCTTCGGGCCGAGCGAGGGGACAGGCATACCGGGGTCACGCATGAACAGGATGCCCTGGTAGCCGCCGACCGCAGCGCCATCGACGGTCCGCACATTGTGTCCTTTTGCCTGCAAAGCCGGACCGACCAGATTGAACAGGTTCTCTTCGAGTGACAGCATGTTTCTCGCCTGATTGTGCGTGAATCGCGCGACGTCAGTGGTCATTTGTACGTTCATGCCGAGATCGATCAGATTGATCATGTGCTGCGCGTGGGTCTCGGGCTGAACACTGCCCCCCATGTTGCCGAATGTCATGAGCGGGTTCCCATCTTTCATCACGAAGCCGGCGATGATGCTGTGGAACGGGCGCTTGTGAGGAGCGACGACATTGGGACTTCTGGGATCGAGCGAGAAAGCGGAGCCACGATTGTGCAGCACGAAGCCGTATGGCGGCACGACGGCCCGACTTCCGTAGACGCTGAAGACGCTGTGGATGAGCGACACCATGTTGCCCCAGCGGTCAGCCGTGGTCAGGTAAATGGTGCCGCCGTCGGTCCCGCCAGTGACTGCGGGCTTCGATGCCTTGTCCGGGTCAATCCGGTCGCACAGCGATGAAGCATGGGTCTTCGAGATCAGCTCCTTCACGGGAATCGGCGAGAACAGCGGATCGCCATTCTTCGCGAGGAGGTCCGAGTAGGCCAGCTTCTTCGCTTCAACCAGCAGGTGCCAATACATCGGACTCGAGGGTCCGAGCGTGCTCAGGTCCATCCCGAGTTTTGGCACACAGACTTCCAGGATGTTGAGCATTTCGAGCGCCGCGAAGCCCTGGCCTGGAGGCGGCAACTCGGACACATCGTAGCCATGGTAGTTGGTCGAGATCGGCTCGACCCATTCTGACTGGAAGCCAGCCAGGTCCTCGAGCGTCATCACGCCGTGGTCCCTCTGAACCTTCGCGACGATCGCCTTGGCGATATCGCCCTTGTAGAACGCATCACGGCCACCCTTCTGAATGCTGCGAAGGGCGGTCGCAAGCCCGGGGTTGCGGAGGATGCTGTACAAGGCCGGAGCTTGACCATTCTGGAGAAACACCGGAGCCGAATCGGCGTCGGCGGCGAGCCCTGTGACGGCGCTGCGAAGATCGAAGTGGCGGCGTTCGGCGAGCCCCCATCCGTCCTCGGCAAGTTGTGCCGCCCGCTCGAAGGTCTCCTTGAAGCCCACAGTTCCGAACCGCTTCAGGAGTGCGTCGTACCCCGATATCGCGCCAGGGACTGTTGCGGAGTTGACGCCGCTGGACGGCACTGACTTGAGATTCAGCTTCGACGTGAAGAAATCCGGCGTCCAGCCGGCAGGCGACCAGCCTCCGGAGTTGAGCGCGTACAGCTTCTTGTCTTTCGCGACCCAGACAAGCGCGAACAGATCGCCTCCAATTCCCGTGTCGTTCTGCGACGTCACGTCCAGAACGGCGCCCGCTGCGACGGCAGCATCAATGGCGTTGCCGCCGGCCTTGAGAATGTCGAGTCCGGCTTGTGCCGCAAGCGGATCGCTGGTCGCGACGACGCCGTTACGCGCGAGGACTTCGGAGCGACCCTGCGAGCGCCAGCCTTGCGCGCGAGATCCGGGGACTGCCTTGATGCCTTCGCCTGGCGTCGGATTGTCTCCAGTGGGTGTGCCGAACGCAGTCTGCGACTGCGCCTGGCTGGTGACGACGGCGCCCACGACTGCGAAGATACACAGGCTAT
Source organism: Vicinamibacterales bacterium (assembly GCA_040081675.1). Taxonomy (GTDB): domain Bacteria; phylum Acidobacteriota; class Vicinamibacteria; order Vicinamibacterales; family CAVVIG01; genus CAVVIG01. Next base: position 29,265 of record JBEBGB010000005.1, on the reverse strand, counting down.
ACAGCATCCATCGCGACATCATCGCCATCCGTTTCCGTGTGACGGGTCGGCACCATCACCACATGCGGTTGTACAAGACGAAGAGGCCGACCGCAGTCAGCCGTTTGAGGCTAGCCTACGTCAACAATGTCACTCGTCTAGCGCAATATTTTTGCGCGCGATGCGCCGCTGCCGGCGCTTCAGAAGGGTTGTAAATTGTTGCCGCCGGCGACCTGCAGACGGGCACGCTGCAGGGGCGGCTCGTCAGAGTCGGACTGCAGATTGAGTGGCAGCGACTCCAGCTGGTCTATGGTCCGTGTGCATGGCGGAGGCGCTTCAGCCTGTGCCTCACGACGCGGTTCCAATACATCACCAATCCGGTGATCGCGAGCACCGGGAGGACCAGGCCGGCAAGGGCCCAAATCACCTTGATGGGCAGGCCCCAGGACGTGCCAAAGTGCAGCGGGATCTGCAACCAGATCAACCAGTCTCCCAGGCTCTCGTTCACGCCGTATCGCCAGGTGGCGAGATGTTCGCCTGTGTACGGATTGAAGTACACCGTGTCTTCGTATCCACGGCCGTCACCACCGGCGCGACGCATGATGATTTCGAGCGGAGCCCGCCGGCTGAAGGGGAAAAAAATCCCGCTCCATCTGGTGCCAGGATCAATCGTGGACGCCAGGGCGATCAGCGTGTCTACGTCTGGTTCAGGAACGTTTGCAGTTGGCATCGCAACGACCGCCGGGGGACGGGCCGAAATGATCGGCGACCACGAATCGACGAGCGCAAAAACCTGAGGCGTCCAAGCGAAATAGATTCCGCTGCCCGCCCAGCAAACCAGCAGGAGGAGAGCCCAGAAACCGGCGGCTCTGTGCAGATCGAAATTGATACGGCGCCAGCCGAATCGGACATCCACATAGAGCGCCCGCCACCAGCGACTGACACCCGGCCACCACGTCACCAGCCCGGTCGCCGCAAGCAGCAGGAGAAACGCTGCGCCCACCCCATTCCACGTACGGCCGCTCCCGCGGATCAACAACGTTTCGTGCAACCTGCGTATGAAGGTCAGCCAGGCGGCGGGCGGCGGCACCGGCCCCAAGACGTCACCGGTTGCCGGATCGCACGCGACGACCACGCGTCCCCGCCCCCCAAGCGTCGCGACGAAGGTCGGATTGAGTGCAGTCGGCGCCGAGAGTGAGATCATTCTCATCCCCGGATATGCGCTATTGAGACGAGCGATGACCGTACCGGCGTCGGCTGGCGACGATGTTCTCGTTTCGCGCCATTGTCTGGGGAAACGAAGGGCATCGAGTTCCGCACGAAAGACGAGCACCGAGCCAGTCACTCCGATCACGAGCATGTAAAGACCGACAACGATGCCCACCCAGAGATGAACCTGGAAGATCGCCCGGCGGAGAAGAACGGTTTGAGGTCGGCGAAAGTACCGTCGGAGAAAGTTCAATCGCGTGCGAAGGTTTGTGTGGAGCGGATGGAGCGGCCCGACTGCGTAGCGTTCGATTCGCTGACGAGCGTTCTTCCATCAGCGGAGACAGTGAGCTTTCCCTGGCTGTCCGGTCTGTTCGGTCCCTTCATCGTCAACGCGTACTGGCGGGCGCCGCCGCGTGTCATCTGGATGGTGCCCATCTTCTGACCGTTCCCGTTCACGATGTCTGCGCTCGAACCGTCCAGACGCAGGGTGTACTTCGCGGTCACAAAATAGATGTCTGGCAGGGGAACGGAAAATGCGAATGTCAGTTTGTCGCCGGCCTCGGAAATCTGCAAAACGAGGGGGTCAACGCTATTTTTCTGGCCGTCAATCTCCTGCTGCTGCAGGCGCCACAATCCCACCAGTGGCTCCGCCGCCCATGCCGGAGAGGCGAGCGTCTGTAAGACGATAGACAACACGAGTGCCAGGGCGCGCATGAAGTTGGTCCATTGTCGCCTATCTCAGTTCTGCTGCAAGCAAATCCGCGAGGACATCGAGCGCATGATCACAGCGAACAATCGCTACAAATGTGATCGCCTGCAGATCGTTGCCATCGACGCGGGTGTCGGCGACGATCCCGCCAAGGTCCAGGCGTTCGCGACCAACGCGAAGATGCGCATGCCGGTCGCGATTGACGACGGAAGCTTGGGCGCCTGGCTCAAGTTGGAGGCCACGCCATTTCATGTGTTGATCGGCCGCGATGGCCGGATTGCGTATGCCGGGCATCAGGATGGTGCGCAGCTCGACGCAGCAATTCAGGCGGTGCTTGCCGGCGCCGTCACACGCACGCAGGTCGAAGCGGCGAAGGTGGAGTCGGTCGGCACGCTGAAGCCAGGCGACTTTGTCCCTGCGGTTGACCTGCGCGGCGCCGACGACACGCCGGTGCGGTTCACGCGCGGCGCTACGGGACGGCCCCGGGCAGTACTGTTCACCGCAGTGTGGTGCGAAAGCTATCTGAAGGACACGGAACCCGAGACCGTCGACGCCTGCCGCCGTACCCGCGAACAGGTCGACGAGCTGTCACGAACTCGCGCGATCGACTGGCTTGGCGTCGTGGCGCATCTGTGGACGACGCCGAAGACTCTCGGTGGGTATCAATCGCGAATGAAACCGCAGGTGCCAATGGCGGTCGATAGTGACGGACAGGCGTTCCGCGTGTTCGGCATTCGGCGCCTTCCCGCAGTGGCGCTGATCGGTGCCGACGGTCGTCTGGTGCGGATCGTCGGTCCAGACGATAGCGATCTCGTTGCCGCAGTGGACAAGCTGGTCCGACAGCACGAAGACACTACTTCGAGTCCCAACGGTAGCGACCGCCGACCCAGAATCCGCTGAGCGCCGCGGCGCGCAGGAGACCGAGCGAATCGCAGTCGCCGGGCTCTCGCAGGTCGTAGGATTCAGGACCAACGCCGCACACAACTACGCCGGCCCAGGAATCGTCAGCGTCGCGCCTTTCTTCGCAAAGATCATCGCCAGCAGCTTGGCCGGCTGCGTCTGACTCGCATTCTTCGAGACCTCGTGCGTCGCACCCGGCTGTTCGTAGAACATCTGGCCAACCGCGTAGGTTCGTTCCGGCAGGTCAAGCTGCTATACGTGTTTGCCAGTGAGATTCTGGTACTCGATGCGACGACCCTGAAACAGGTGGCGACCTGGGATCTGTCGCTCCCGAACGAGCAGACGCTCGGCTCCTTCGATCTGGGATCGCTCGACGACACGAACGACGATCCGGCCTGGTTCAACGCGCTCTTCACGATGAAGGATCCGGTGCAGCGACGATCGCTGTTCGTCATCGGCCGGGTCAATCTGGACAAGAGAAGCCTCGACTTCTTCCCGCTCGGTCCGGTGCCGGCTCAAGGTCAAATGAGCTTCGTGCTCAGCGGCGACCGGCAGCACGCATACATGCTGCTGCAGGACATCGGTCAGAGTGAAGTGTGGAGGGTCGGCCTCGCCGAGAAGCGAGTTGAACGCAAGGTCGTGTTCAGAGGGCGTCCGCGCATGGCAATCCGGACGAGTTCCAACGGATCGATCATCTACCTCCACCAGGCTGGCCGCACGATCGATCTGTACGACGCCGAAGGATTCACGTACCTCCGCACGATCACACTGGATGGGGACATGCCGTACGGCACATTCCACGTCGTGCCGCCGCAATAGCTCGAAGGCGGGGCAAGGCAAATCCATCGCAGGAGTGGGTCGATACTTCCGGCGCTGAAGACCTCCGATCAAAAGGTTTCAGGCTCTAGCCGGATACGCTGGGACGAGAGCCCGCTCTCCCCGGCTTGCTTTCGCGTTGGATCAGTACACGCTTCGCCAGGAGTAGAGACAACCCAGCCAGCAGGTGCCGGGCTGACACGCGCCCAACTTGGGCCTCGTATTGCGCCATCACGCCACCAACGCCCTGCGCGTCCATGGCAATCCGGGTCAGCGCCGCAAGGTTTGCGCCTTTGGCAAACACGGTCGGAGAAGATGCGCCCGGCATCAGGATCGCCTCCCGCATCACAAGTTCGTTCCCCTCGATCTCGGGAGCGTTGGCGAACCTGAGCTTGGAGCCGGGAACGAAGCGAACGCTCGCCGAGGCGCGACGCAGGCGCTCAAAGGCTGCCTGCACGTCGGCGTCTGTTTCAGGGCTGTCGTCAACGGCACCGGGTCCGCTCTGTTCTGACAGCAACGTCGAAGTGGCCCGCTCCCGCATTTGCCAGAATTCGTGCTCGTATTCCCGGGTTGCATCCGAGAAGAACGCTCCCGCTCGTCGCAGGCATGTCGAATACATGAAGCGCTCGCGCCGGTCGAAGTAGTCGGCGGCAACAGACCACATGCTCGAATGCCTGATCGAGGTATTGACCACGACTGCCGCACGCCAGGCGGACACGAGCGCCTTCCTGACCCCGGCCGATGACAACGGTTCAACGAATGAGGCGGCGTCCCCAACCAGCACGACACCGGATTCGGCGGTACGCGCACTCTCGTAGACCGTGGCGTCGCAAGACCAAGGAGACGACGTCTGCCGTGCGCTCGACAAGCGGTCTCGGAATCCGCGCGCCTTCGCGAGTTCAACCGCGTACTTTTGAGCGAGCCCTGTGCCGGCCCTGGGGCTCAGTCGCGGATCGATCATGACGGTGCACTGCCTCCGCTCAGCCGACAGAGGTACGGACCAGGCCCAGCCGTCCGCGTAGCTTTCGATGAACGTGTGCATGGACTCCGCCGAGGGCCAGCCGTCAGTGCTCCACTCTGCGATCAGCGCGAGCGTGCGATACCCTGCCATTCTGCGTCCGAAGAGCGGCCTGCCGACGACACCGGCGCGTCCCGAGCAATCGAGCACGAACCTCGAACGATATGTCTTGAGCACGCCGCCTTCGTCGCAGTCGATTCCGATGGGCTCGCCCAGAGTGACTCGCCGCACCGCGCCCTGAATCTCCTGCACGCCACAAGAGCCAGCGAAGCTGCGTAGCGCGGCGTCGAAGACGTCACGGTCGACGTGGTAGCCGGGAACGTCGCTCCGGGTGACGGTGACTTCACCGGCCCACTCTGAAACGTTGCCGAAGTTGGGCTGGAAACCTCGGGCCTCGACGCAATCCAGCATCCCCAGAAAGTGAAACAGTTTCTGGCTGCTTGCAGGAAGGGACTCGGCGAGGCCGCGCTGCCGCACGGGACGATGCACCATGATGACCGAGCACCCCCAGCGCGCAAGGAGTGCCGCAGCAGCGGCTCCAGCCGGACCCGCTCCGACTACGCAGGCATCGAACACGGCCGGTGACTGGCCGCGTGGAACCTTCTTCTTACCGCGTCGTTTCGGTCGATCATTGTCGACCGGTAACATCTGACTCGTCTCCTGGACCGGGCCTCCTGCCGGGGACACGCAGCTCTTCGCGATGGTGGCCGGCCTGATCGACTCTGGTGGTGTGGGCGGCTACGAGCATCTCGACTGGATTCTGCTTCCAGCCTCCATCCTGCTCGAATAGAGCGGCAAGAAAGCCACTCACGTGCGCCACCGCGAAGCTGACCCCATGCAGGTTGCGCCACGGATCCACTCCAGGAATCGGACGCGCGAAGCCCGACGCGCGGAACACCGTGCCGTCGTCACTGACCGCAACGCGGAACTCGTCTCTCGGGCAGTCCCAGTCCACCTGCACTGGCACCACGTCTGGAAGGCTTCCAGGCAGCCACTGCACACCGTCGTCGTCTCTCGCTGCGACGATCGCCACGTTGGCCGCGAATGCCCGAGCAACCGCCGCCTCGAACGCCGCCAGGTGCGCGGTATTCGAGGTGCCGAGACTCAAGTTGATGATGTCGACGCCTGCCAGCACGGCCCAGTCGATGGCCGCTATGAGTGTCGATGCCGCCGCTGTCAGGCGTGTGTCGAAGATCCGTACCGCGTAGCAGTCTGCAGCGGACGCCTTCTCCTTGATCGCCGCCATGACCGCCGTGCCGTGACCGATGCGGTCCTCGTAATCGTCGGACATGCGACCGTAACCATCGATGGCAATGCCGCCGGCGACACCGCCGACATGCGGGTGGACGGCGTGCACTCCGCTGTCGATGACCGCAATGCGGACGCGGCGGTGTGGCCCGCGCTCCGAGACCTCAATGGGCATGCTGCATCCGGAACAAGGCGGCGTAGCGGCTGTCCCGCAGGGCGAGGTCCACCGGGGAGCCCTGCTCCACCAGGCGCGAGCCGTCGAGCACGAGCACGCGGTCCGCACGGCTGGCCACGTCCAGACGATGCGTGATGACGATCGTGGTCCGATTGCGCATCGCCGTTTCATAGCTGTCGATGACCGTACGCTCGGATACGGGATCGAGTGACGCTGTCGGTTCATCCAGAATGAGCACCGCAGGATTCGCGAGAAACGCCCGCGCCGTTGCGATGCGCTGGCGCTCCCCCGCCGACAGCGCGGAGCCACGCTCGCCGACAATCGTGTCGTAGCCCTGTGGCAGCGTTTCGATGAAGGGCTCGAGGGCCGCCTGCCGTGCCGCGAGACGGACCTCAGCCACTGTGGCATCGGGTCGGCTGTACCGGATGTTCTCGGCTATCGAGGCGTGCAGGATGCAAGGGTCCTGCTCCACGAGCGCAACGTGATGCCTCAACACGCTCAGATTCAAGCGGCGCAGATCGATCCCGTCAAGGCGCACGACGCCCTCGTCCGGGTCGAGCAGGCGTAGCAGCAGGTCTGCCACCGTCGACTTGCCACTGCCGCTTGCCCCGACGATGGCGAGTACTTCTCCAGGGTTCACACTGAACGACAGCTGTTCGACCGCGGGTCGGCCGCGGTCGAACGACAAGGTGACGTTCGAGAACTCGACGTGTCCCAGCACGCTGGCCGGCGACTCCGCATCCACGGCCTCGCTGACGTCTGCCGGTGCATCCAGGATTTCCGACACCCGCGCCAGCGACACTTTCGCCGTGGCGAGGCTGGCGTACAGTCCCATCAATGCCTGCAAAGGCGGAAGGAAGCGCGTCTGATAGGCAATGAAAGCCACGAATGTGCCCACCGTGATCTCGTTGTGGATGACGCGGTAGCCACCGTAGATGAAGACCATCCCGGTGCCGGCGGAGAGGACGAGCCCGGGCAGCCCGCCGGACACGTAGGTCAAATACTGCATCGACATCAGCGCGTCGATGAAGGCGGAGTTCCGAGCACGGAAGCGCGCTACCTCACGCTCCTGCGCGTTGCTCACCACGACGAGGCGCATGGCCTGGATGGTCTCAATCAGAAAGCTTCCGATGTCGGAGCTCCGCTGCCGCAACGTGCTGACTTCACCCTCGAGGCGTTTTCGATAATGCGAGGTGGCCCAGATGCCGACCGGCGCGACGGCAATCGTGGCAAGAAACAATCGGATGTCGAGCCAGGCCAGCATCACCACGGTGCCAACCAGGTAGAGGATATTTCCCACCCAGGCCAGAGCGGCTTCAGCTGCGACGCGCTGAATCTCGCCGATGTCGTTATTGATGCGCGACATGATGTCGCCAAGCCTGGTGCGTGCGTAGAACCGCGGCGACAACCGCAGCAGGTGGCGGTACACGTCGAGCCGCATGTCGAAGAGAATTTCCGCTGACACGCGGGTATAGCGGAGCCCTGAGATGACGTTCAGGACAAACCCGACCAGCGTGAAGCCTGCGAACAGGGCTGATGTGCGGACGAGCGCTGATAGATCACGTCCGAGCAAGGCGTGATCGAAGAAGTCCTTCGATACCAGCGGGAGGAGCAGCGAGAGGCCCGTGCTCAACAGGCTGAGCATCAGTACCAACGCCAGGCGCCGCCAGTACGGGGTGACGAACCGGAGCGCCCGGAGCAGGTGCGGATTCACGCGCGACGGAACCCCCTAGGACGTCGGCTTGGACGCAACGGTGGCGCCCGGCACCACGAACAAGTCGGAGGTCACGTCACTATCGAGCGTGATGGTCTTCATGAACTTGAACGTCTCGGCGTCGTAAAGGTCGATCGTGCGGCCGGCGTTGTAGATGTACAAGACCTTTCCATTGCTGCTGGTCTTCATCGACATGCGGGGACGTCCACGGAACTCGACGCGGGCAGCCACCCTCCGATTCTCGAGATCGAACTTCCAGAACTCGTAGTGCCCGATTTCATTCAGCAGTCCGTACGCCACCTTGCGGCCAGGCGCCAACGCGAATCCGACCCCCTGCGATGGTCCGAGGGTGTAGAAGTCCACCTTCTTGGCCCCAAGGTTGACCCGGCCGACGCCCATCATCCGGCGCTTCTGAATCGGGTCTTCCACCTGAAACATGGCGGTGTAGAAGCCAGGTTCATCGTTCGAAGCATCGATCCGGCCAAACTCGAACGCGCCGAAGCCTGCTTCAACGGGCCTCGACAGCTCCCACTTGTCGACCTGCTTGGCGGTGGCAGAGTCGAATATGAGGACATCGCGTTCACTGAACAGGTACATCAGCTTCCCGTCCGGTGAGAACTGGATGTTGGCGTTGTCACGCTCCTCGCCATTCGGCCAGGCGACCGTGTTGACGATCTTCTTGGTCGCAAGGTCGTACTGCACCAGCGCGGACGGTTCGATGACGAACCGATCGATCTCCTTCACGGCCGGGCGAATCACCATCATCACGAACCGATTCTGCGGATCCGGTTCCAGGGAGTTGATGCGCACACGACGGTTGCCTTCACTCAAGGTAAACGTGTCCAACGTCTTGCGCGACTCGATGTCGAGTATTTCGACCTTCTCCATCTGCGCTTCTATCGTGTAGAAGCGCTTGCGGTCCCGTGTCATCACCGTGCGACGCGGCATTCCGGACTTGTACGGCAGCGTGCCGGTGACCTTGCCCGTCGCCTCGTCGATGATGTTGAAGTGATCGGGAAACGCGCCGATGTAAAGCGTGCCGTTTCCGGGCGAGACGACCTTGGGCGGCTCGGCGGCCCGCAGGGGCAGGTAGGCAAGGACCACGACGCCGGCGATGGCCAGGGTATTGAGCCAGGTGCGAAATGTCATGGCAACTCCGTTAGCGATCACGGGAAGACCAGATCAATCTTGCGCCAGTCCTTCTGGGCCGCAGCGCACTTGTTGGTCCAGTCCGGCGCGTGATTGAGCTGGTCGGGAACCTGCGCCGGCCAATAGCAGGCGATGTGACAGTCGAACAAGTCACGCTCCACGGGCTGGCACAGACCTGCAGTGCCGCCAGTTCGATCGGCTTCCCACCCGGGCGAGAAGATGACCGCGCACCCAAGCGGGAAGTGCCCGGGCTGCTGCGGCGGCGCGCCGCCTCGCTGGAGTGCGACGACGTCGTCGCCTCCTTCACCGCTGGCAACCTTTTGCTGTTCCTGGACGAACCGCTCCATGCGAACGGCCTTTTGATTCAGCGTCTTGAGGTGCTTCATAGGTGTCCTCGAGCGTCTAGACGACGCGCTCCGCGGGTTCTTCCCGGTTGAACTGAGACAGCCAGGCCGGGTTGCGGTCGGCAATCTCTGCATAGACCTTCAGACAGACGTCGGTCCAGGCGCGAATCCAGTCGCAGTAGTGCAGGTTGGCCTTCGTTGTGTCGCCATACCGCGTGTGCGCCTCGTGGTAGCAGCCGCCCGAGCACAGAGGACGCGCCCAGCACGTGCTGCAGTCGGTCTTGTTGTTCAGGTGATGCTTGTCCAGGAAGTCGGCCTGTGCGGCCCGGTTGATGCCGTCGGCAACGGTGCCCAGCTTGTGTGCGTCGGAGCCCGCGAAGCGATGACATAGCGCCACGTCGCCGGACGTCGAGACTCCCATCAGTCCAATGCCAGCGCCGCAGGGATAGGCCTTACTCATCCCTTTGTGGATCTCCTCGAGGGTTTCTTTGACGTTCGAGAAGCCGTGATGGCGGTTTGCGAGAGCAGCTTCCTTGAACTCCTCCGCTAGTGCGGTGAACGCCGCGAGCATCTGGTCGTAGCCCTGCTCGTCCAACGCGTACTCCCGCCCCGGGGAGGTCGTCACGGGTGCAAAGCCGACTTCACGGAACCCGAACTCCTCGGTGAGGTGCTGGTAGATCGTTCGGACGTCCATATTGCCGGAGGTGAGTGTCACACGGGCGCCGACAGGCCGCGTCAGTGGCTGGCTGAGCAGCGACTTGATCTTCGGCGCGATGATGTCGTAGCTGCCAGTGCCGTTGTGGAACACGCGGAACTTGTTCTGCACTTCCGGTGGACCATCGAACGAAATCGTCACGCCAACCTGGTTCTCGACGAGATACTTGATGACCTCGGGCTTGAGGAGCGTCGCATTGGTGGTCAGACTGAAGTCGACCTCCTTGCCAACCTCCTGCCCTCGGAGGCGCGCATAGGCGATGGTCTCCTTGAGCACCGGAAAGTTCATCAGCGTCTCGCCGCCAAAGAAGGTGAGGTGGGCTACCTTGTTGTCCCCCGACTCCTTCAGCATGAACTCGACGCTTTGCTTGGCCGTCTCGATCGACATGAACTTCGGCTGCGCGCCGTTGGTCGTGTCGACGATCTTGTCTTCACTGTATTCGTAGCAGTAGGTGCAGGCCAGATTGCATTGATTGGTGACGTTGAGGACCATTGTCGTCAACGGCAAGGGCGTGAGCGGGAGAAACTTCGGTAGGACCGCCGGTGCCGCCATGACAGGCCCAATCGCGCGCATCTCGAGCAGCTCGCCAATGGCGCCGTCAATATCTTCGTCGGTGAACAACCCATCAGCCAGCGCGAGCAGCTGGTCACGACTCTGCGGCTCGCGCGACAACACCTGCATCACCATGTCGGCGGCCGGATCCAAGCCGACAACCGCTGCACTGGGGACGAGATAGAGGTAAGGCTTGCCACCCGCCTCGAAACGGTGTTGCCCGAGAGCCGCGAGGGCGGCCGCGTTGGTCATTTCCCGGCCTCCGAATCCATCCATCGCATGAAGATCGGCACAGTCACCAGCAACTGTGCGCGCCCACGAATCGGCTCTGAGGCTCCCTCCGGAGTGAAGCTTGCCACAACCCAGACGTCGCCAACGTTGTTCCTGTCGCCGCTGCGTTCGGGGTTCGGACCGTCGTTACCCGGGGTGAACCACCCGTTCTTATCAATCGCACCAACGTACTTCAAGTCGTCGTCGTCGTAGGTGGCAGTGTATTCCTCGAGCTCCCACTTTGGGGTAACAAGGCCAAGCGGCAGATCGTCGGCCGTGCCGGTCTTACCATCCGGGCCATTCGCGAACGCCATCGCCTCGAATTGCTGGAACTGCTTCGGGTAGACGATACCGCCGGTTCTCGCCAGCCCCGCACGCGGAAGCACCTGCAGGCTGTCTATCTTGTCGTAGACAATGAATGCAGATGGACGAACGGTACCCGCCACAGACATGTCCCGAGGCCCCGGTGCAGCATCCGCAGCCACGGCCACCTGCAAGGTGATCGCGGTTGGCCCCGCATTCGAGACCTGCGTCACCCGCACACCTTGACCCAAGGTGATCTCAGATGCGGTGACGGCCGGGAAATTGACGCCGAACACATGCAGAGCGGCTGTCGCGCCCCGTTTGAGCGACAGTTCGGAGGTCCCAAGGATTGCCGGAGCGCTCGTCAGCTTCGTCAGCTTCACGTCGATTCCGATTTCATCGTAGGCACCGGTGAACCAGCGCCCCGACATCTCCGCGCGGTCCCGTTCGACGAGCATCACCTCGCGCCACGCTTCGTCGGGCTTGCCGGCATCGGCCCCGCGGCCACGCCACTGAAACCCGGTGTAGAGAAGCCCCTTGCCCGTGCGGGTCACAGTCTCGCCAGTGCGAGGAATCGTCAGCGTTGTCTTTGTGAAAAACGAGTCCGGCGCAGAGATATCTGACGTGACCGTCATCTCGCCAAAGGCGGGCCCTTTGCCAGGGACGTTCGCGGCAATCACCCACCGGCCACCGAGGGACGCCGGAGTCGAGGCGACCGACCAGGCCGCCCACTCAGGGGTGATGAGTGGGTAGGTCTTCGAGAGGTAGGCAATCGCCTTCTCCATCGGCTGGCGTTTGTCCGTCGCGTCCGGCGGGAGCGCCCGCGACCGTCGGAAGCCCTGACCATTGGCGATTGGCTGGTTGTCGACCAGAGGGTAGTAGCCGCGATGCATCGCGATTAACAAACCCCACTCCTCGCCGGTACGGCGCTCGCTCATGACGCGACCAATCGAGTGGCAGCCCTGGCACAGCCCCGCCGTCTCGGCGTCGCCTGTGTAGGTGTATTCGATGACGCGCCGCTCGGTCTCGAAGGCAACCGCTCGGGCCTCCTCGGGCGCGAGGCCGTTGTGGTCGCCCAGATACTTCACAATCGCTCGCGCATCCGCGGCGTTGACTGTCACGTGATTGAGGCTGACCATTCGCTCGATCGTGCGTTGCCAGTTCTCCGGGCTCGCGCGCCGATACGAAATGCGCGACATTCGGTTGTTCGCGTCAGACTTGTGACACCCGCCGCACCTGCTGCGCACGAGTTCACTTGTGACAGGGATGCCCTCGTCGGTGTCGCTCTGTGCTGTTGCGGCGGTGGGGACCAGGATGAGGCCAATCGCACCAGCCAACACCAGGCCTCGAAGCCATACCGTCTTCCACGTCATCACCCTCGACTCCTTTTGCACCCGACGGAAGGATCGCTGGATCGGCACCGAGGCCCAGACGCTACCACGAGATCCGCTTGCTGATGCCGATCGCCGCAGTATTCAGGGACGGAGATGTCCCGTGCCTGGCGCCGAGCAGCATGATTGCGCCTCCCCCGGCCGCGAGCCCGAGGCCACCGATACCGGCCTTGGTGTTCGCCAGTGTGCTGGCATTGACCGGTTCGACGAAGTCGCCGTCGCTAGTGTGCAGGAAGCTGTACGACGCCAAGGCCAGGCCTGCGGCGAACAAGGCACCTCCGGCCCACAAGGCACTTCGGCTCACGTGGTGCGACACCACGGGCGCCCGGGCCGCTTGTTGTGCGGCCGCTCGCTGCACTGCAGCGGGAGCACTCTCACGGATGCCCTCGGCGAACGCGGGCGTGGTCAGCCCCAAACTCAACGCCAGAACAATCAGGCTACGAATCATGCGTATCTCCTTTCGGCCCGTCGCGCTGGTCGCCGCGGCGGGCGCCGGCTGCCAGAACGAAACCTGAGCAGGTCAGAAGCGTATCTTGACGCCGAGCTGAGCGCGGCGTGGGAATGTGAAGGCGGTTGGCGCGCCGTAGGCGGTACTCGTGCCCAGACGTGAAACGAGGCTCTCGTAGAGGCCCTGGTTCGTCGCGTTCAGCAGATCCATGAACAGATCAGCGCGAACGGTCGGCGTGAACTTGATCGACTTCTGAACGCGAACATCGACCAGATTGGTGTCCGGCAAGCGCTTGTTCCCATCGAGCGGGTCCATAAGGATGGTCGGTGCCGCCGGGAAACCCAAACCCGATACACGGATGGTGCGCGCCCATTCGCGTCCCGTCTGGTGGTTGATGTTGGTGGACACCTGCAGGTCCCACGGCAGCCGGTAGAGGAACTGGACTTTCGCCACGACAGGCCGGTCGGCCGTCAACAGCCCATCACTGTTCACGAAGTCGTTCGGGCCGTTCGGGAACCGGCCGAAGCTGGCGGACGTCGCCGACTGGCCACCGCCGGGATTTCCGTTGCTCGATGAGAGCCGCCCCTTGGACTTGGAGTAGACCAGCGAGAAGGTGCCCTGCCAGTTATGCGACAAACGCTTGGTCAGGGAGGCTGCCATGCCGTCGTACTTGGTGTACATGCCGTCCGGGCTCGTCATCATGAAGATGCTGTTCGCCGACGGCGTGGTCAGCCTCTGCACCATGACGGTTTGCCCGGTCGCGTCTCGACCGACCGAGTCAACGTAAGGCACCTGAACGTAGATACCAGTCGTGTCTACCCACGCCGGATAGTTCTTCCCGGACTTGTGCACGTAGTTCACCTGCAGGCCCAGATCCTCGGTGAGCTGATGCTCGGCCTGGATGATGTACTGGTCCGTGAAGGGCTCCTTTACGTTCGGGTCGATCGTGAGATTCTTGTTACTGCTCGTCGCCACGAAGTTTGTCCGGGTGCCGTCCGCGGCGACGTTGAAGCTGTAGCTCGGGGTGATCCCGGGGCTGGCGGCGATGTAATCGCTGTAGAGCGGCCCACGCGAATACCGGCCGTAGTGCGCCTTCACCACTGTCGTCCCCGAGTCCGTTACCTTCCAGACAAAGCCGAGACGCGGGTTGATCGGCGTCCAGGTGAACAACGGGTCCTGTTCAGGGGACAACTGGCCCGTCTGCTTCGAGAGGTTGTCCAGCACGGGGAGCGGTTGGAAACCACCGCTGCTGCGGTCGATCCGGATGCCGAGATTCAGTGTGATGCGACCCCTTTTGTAGGTGTCGTCGAAATATGCGCCAGTTGACCGGATAAGAGCGCCCTGGTGATAGGGCTGCCGCGTGGTGCCGAAGGCCGCCACGCCCGAGGTCGGGAAGATGGTCATCGTGTCGTTGGTCGCAATGACGCTGTCGCCGCCGCCACCATCGTGCTGCACGCCGACTTTCAGATCGTGGCTGCCGCCAAGGAGACTCGGTGCGTAGTGTGAGTACTTGAACGACACCGCGCGTCGCCACGACTTGTTCGTCTGCAACTGCGTGACGCCACCGGTCACCGCGCCGGTGTCATCGTTGGTGACCTGCGTGATGCCGAACGACTGCGGCACGATCGCGTCGTTCGAGTCCTTTGCGAAATAGCCGGAGACCCGCGCCTCGATATACGAGCGGTCGGAGAGCGTGCCCGTGTAGACCAGGTTCGGCGTCGGGTTGTCGCCGTGGCTGGTTGTCAGCGTGCTGGTCGCGGTGCCGGGCGTGAGCGTGGGTGGCAGCTTCCAGTAGTCGTCGTGGTAGCCGAACATCAGCCGGTTCATCGGGGTCATGTTGTAAGTGACCTTGTAGAAGATCCGATCCGCGATGTCGTCGGGTGCGTCACTCGGCTTGAACCCGGGGGCGGCGACCGCCTGCCGCTGACTCTGGTACGAGCCAAAGAACCACAGACGGTCCCTCACTGCCGGACCTGACAGCTGCCAGGTCGTGTCATTGAACTTCTTGCGGTAGTACGGCAGCCCGGAGTCCTGCGCCGGGGTCGTGTTTCGACCGGTCAGCGCGTCGTTCATGTAGTAGAAGTTCCCGTCGCCATGGAACTCGTTCCCACCCTGCCGGGTCACGATGTTGAAGACTGCCCCTTGGACGTTGCCATACTCGGCCGCCGCACCCAGTTGCAGGACCTCGATCTCCTGAATCGCGTCTGTGTTCGGCCAGGCCCACCCGCCGCCGGCTCCGGGAGCCGTCAGGCTGGTGCCGTCTATCTGATATGAATTGTCATTGACGCTGCCGCCGAGAGATGTGGCGTTCGTCGTGCCAGCCGACGTCGATGTGGTCTGGCTGACGCCCGGGGCGGCGTTGATCAAGTCGAAGAAGCTGAAACGACGGACTGGCGCCGCCTCTACCCACTCCTGCGTGTAGTTCGTGCTCACCTGTGCCGAAGACACGTTCACGACAGGCGCTGCACCGGTGACCGTGATCGTCTCGGCCAAGCTGCCCACCTTCAGTGTCAGGGCCAGCGACACGCTGGCTCCAACGCCGACCGTGACACCCTCCCGCTTCAGCGTGTTGAATCCTTCGAGTACCGCCTCGAGGTCGTAGGTTCCTGGAGAAAGGTTCGCAAACCGATACCCACCGTTGTCGGCGGAAACGCTGACCTGCCCCGCGCTGGGCAAGCCCGCGCCGTGCAGCGTCAGTGTCACTCCCGGGAGAACCAAACCGGAATCGTCGGCCACAATTCCTGAGATCTCACCCGTGGTGCGTTGCGCGCTGGCTGGTGCGACTCCCAGCAGGAGCAGAGACATCGCTAACAAACCAGACAGATACCGCATAGCTGCGCCTCCTCGGAAACACGTACAGTTGGGAGCGCATGGCCATCGAGTGGGGCCGGGCGCTTCGTGCTAACGGCTTCGAGGGGGGACGATACCAGTCAAGACGGCGTGCGCTGCGTATCAGATTGTTGCGACTGACATGCGCCTGAGAGCGGCAGCGATCGAGGGGCGATTCGGCTTTTGGAAGGACCCGGGATCCCGGCCACCTTTCGCAACGTGGTGGCAGAGGGATCTCAGGAAGCGGCTACCTTCAGCCGCTCGTGTCACTTGAATGGCGGGGTCGACGGGACTCGAACCCGCGGCCTCCGGCGTGACAGGCCGGCGTTCTAACCAACTGAACTACGACCCCAAACCATGTCTGAAACGCTGCGAATGACCTGCAGTTCTCAGACGAGTGCGAACCATGAATGTATCAGACCGTCAGGCGTTCGCCAACCCGCATTCTGCGCGTTCGCACGATGAACCCGCCAGCTGCGCGAATCCCGACTGGGTTCTCGAGCGAGAGTGGTGGGCGGTACAGGACTCGAACCTGTGACAGCCGGCGTGTAAAGCCGGTGCTCTACCAACTGAGCTAACCGCCCGGCCTGCCTTCTAGCGCGTTCCGGCGGCCTGCCAAAACGTTCCATTATAGGCCGCCTTCAAGCACAGCACCAGCACGGCCAGCACGAGTCCAGCGACAGCGCGGTACTCGCGATTGGCCATGGCCTGGGCGGCGCTGAACGCTCGCGTCGACGCCGCAGCATCGCGAACCCCGACCTCGCCGCGACGATAGCTGTCGTACTCCGACCCGAACTTCGAACGCAGGAACGCTTCCTCGCTCGAGATGGCCGCCTTGATCGTCACGCCGAGATACAACGCGATGATCGCAGCGACGACCAGGCTGCCCGACGCGATGGCGAGCCCGGCGCCCATGACCGAGGAGCCGACGTAGAGTGGATGCGCGAAGCGTCGATACGGTCCGGACGCGGTGACTTCGCGAGACTTGTTCAAGTGCCCCGCGGCCCACACTCGCAACGCTTCGCCAATGGCGGCGACCACACCGCCCGCCAGCAACGTGCGACCGGAAGGTTGCGCGAACCACAAGACGAAGAACGCAAACGCGAACCCGAGAGGCACGCGCAGCCGTGCAAGACGCTTGGTGAGGTCAGCCACGGCGCTGCTCCGCTGCGGCCAGCCGTCGTTCGACCGCCTCGAGAACTTCGGAAACCTCGATGTCGAGTAAGCACATACGTTTGCGACGACATTCTCGCAGATGGTGGCACTCGCACACCGACGCACGCGACACCACTTCATCGTCCCGTCCAAGCGGACCGTTGCGTTCGGGCCGCGTCGGACCGTAGATGCCAACGGTGGGCGTACCCATCGCCGATGCGATGTGTGTCGGCCCCGTGTCGCCGGACACCATGACCGCGGCTGCAGACGCCAACGCGGCAACATCGGCGATGGAGGTGTGCGGCGCGAGCATGGCGGCTCCGTCGGACATCGTGACGACCGTCTCCGCGAGCGCCCGCTCGCCGGGTCCCCACAACACAATGGATGCCATGCCGCGTCGTTCCCGCAGGCGCTTCGCGAGTTCCGCCAGTCGAGGCGCCGGCCAGCGTTTGTTGGGCCAGGCCGCGCCCGTGTTCAGCAACGCGAACTTCCCCTGCGCCTGCTGGATGACGCGTGAGACATCAGCTGATTGCACCGCGTGCATCCGGAACTCGGCGGGACCTGCCGACACCCCGAGGGCCGAAAGGACGCCGAGGTTGATCGTGACCACGTGGCGCGTCTCCGACGGCGCGTAGATGCCCTCGCCGCCCGGGTCGTGCACGTCGGTGTAGAACCAGCACGCCAACGATTCTCTCGCGTAGCGCGCGTTGAACCCCACGACCCGCCGCGCACCGGAAAGTCGCGCGATGATCGCCGACTTCATGAGGCCCTGCAGATCGATCGCGACGTCGTACCGAGTCCGTCGTAACTCCGCGATAGCCGCGCGCAGCGACATGCCGCCAACTGCCTTCGCTCGATCGTTGAGGATGATGCGCCGATTGAGCGACGGCACCAGTTCGAGAATCTCGCGGTGCACCGCGCTGACCACCCAGTCGATCTGAGCGTCTGGAAATTGGCTCCGAAGCGCCACCGCCACCGGGATCGCATGGACAATGTCGCCCAGGGCGCCGAGTCGGACGATGAGAATCTTCAACGGCCGCGACCAACACGTTGACCTGGTCGCAGACCAGCGTCGACGACACGAGTGTGCGAGCGCACGTCACTCACGCGGCGAGCCTGCAATCCTGGCGATGAGTTCGCGGGTGTTGTGGTCTTTCGGGTCGCCAACGATGGCCGTTCTGCCGCCGTAGGATTGCACCACCGCTCGTTCGGGAACCGAGTCCACGGTGTAGTCGGTGCCCTTGCAGTGCACGTCGGGCCGGAGCAGGAGGAGCAACCGTTCGACGGTGGCATCGCCGAACACCACAACGAAGCTGACACCTCTCAAGGCCGCGACGAGTTCCGCCCGATCCTGTTCCGGCAGAATCGGACGGCCAGCGCCTTTGAGCGCTCGAACGGACTCGTCGTTGTTGACAGCGACCACGAGTCGATCGGCTTCGGCAGCGGCACCCTGCAGGTAGCGCACGTGGCCGACGTGCAGCAGGTCGAAGCAGCCGTTGGCAAACGAGATGGTGTGCCCGGCGGCGCGGGCGCGCTCGACAGCCGCTACCAAGTCGTCCTCAGATACGACGAGACCCATCGCTTCTTCCAGCCTGTCTCACTGCGTCCACTACGAAGACGAGCGCCTGCGCGAAACGCGGGTGCGATCCGAACGATGCGCCCCGGTGCTCGAGAGATCGTGTTCCTGCTCGACGGCACTCGCCAGTTCTCGCGCCGACACCGTGGCCGTTCCGCGCTTCATGACAGCCAGTCCGCCAGCATAATTCGCCAGGCTCGCCGCTTCGAGGAATGACGCGCCGGCAGCAAGCGCCGTGGCCATCGTCGCGATCACGGTGTCGCCAGCACCTGTGACGTCGGCCACTTCGTCCGAGCCGAAGATGGGTACGTGCACGGTGGGCTGTTTCGATTCGAACAGCGCCATCCCACGGCTGCCTCGAGTAATCAGCACGGCTTGCATGCCGGTTCGCCGCAGCAAGGTTCGGCCCGCACGCTCCAGCGCATCCAGGTCGTCATCGATGTGGATGTTGAGGGCGCGCTCCACCTCCGACTCGTTCGGTGTGCACGCGGTCAGCCCCTTGTAGTCGAGCAGCCGGTAGCGACTGTCCACCACGATCGGAATGGCGCGCTTCGGCGTCCGCTTTGAGATGAGCGTGCGAATCGAGGCAGCCAGTTCGGGTGTCACCAGTCCTGAGCCGTAGTCGGAGAGCAGCACCGCGTCACAGTCGGCCAGCGCCCGCGTGAGCTTGCTCGCGAACGTCTGGCTCACAGCCTCTGGCAGCGGCCAGTCGGTTTCGCGATCGATCCGTACGACTTGTTGCTTCGCCGAGTGGATGCCGCCGGCCAGAATCCGGGTCTTGACCGGCGTGCGATACCGTCTCGCGCGCACGATCTGGCGGGTGTCGACGAGCTTGGGAAACGCCGACAGCAGTCGGCGACCCTCGACGTCGGCCCCGACCATGCCGGCCACCAGCGCGCGCGCTCCGAGCGCGGCGACATTGTTCGCGGCGTTGCCGGCTCCACCGGGCACGACTTCCGTCGCGTCGTACCTGAGAATCAGCACGGGCGCTTCGCGCGACACGCGCGCCACTTCGCCGTAGATGAACTCGTCAGCGATGAGGTCGCCCACCACCAGCACGCGTCGTGCTCCGAATGCGTGAACGAGCGCGAGCAACCTGGTCTTCCGCTCGGCGTCGCCGGACAGCGAATGAACCGGACGAGAGTTCGTCATAGGGATCGATTGTAGTGTGCGTGCGTCACGCGACGCCGTCCACTGCACATCTGACAAGGGCCGGCCACTAGCGGTTGGCGAGAATCCAACTCGCGGCTTCGACGAGGTTGTTCACAACGACATCGGCGCGCATGCCCTCAGGGGGCCGGTGCTCTGCGATGGCGCCGTAGCCCGTGCGCACGAGCACACCTCGGCCGCCAATCGAGCGCGCAAGTCCCACGTCGACCCATCGATCTCCGACCGTGAACGAGGTGGCGGGGTCGATGCCAAGCTCGCGAGCCGCGCGATCGACGAGACCGCGTCCGGGCTTTCGGCACTCACACGGCACGTCGTAGGGCGCGACGTGACCATCAGGATGATGCGGACAGTAGTAGTAGGCGTCAATGTGCGCACCGCCAAGCGCCAGGAGGTCTGCGATGTGCTCGTGCACCTTCTCGACAACCTTGTCGTCGAAGAAGCCGCGGGCGATCCCGGACTGGTTGGTCACCAGGACGACGGGAAGCCCCGCGCGGTTGAACGCGCGAATCGCATGTGTCGCGAACGGATACAGCTCGACTCTCTCTGGCCGGTCGAGATATCCGATCTCTTCGATCACCGTACCGTCTCTGTCCAGGAACACCGCACTCACAGGTTCGCCCTCATGTCGGTCACGACGGTTTCGACGCCCACACCCGTCATGCAGCGATGTGTCAAAGGACACTCGCGCAGCATGCACGGGCGACACCATGTCTCTCCATGCACCACGGACCGGCGACCCGATCCGAGCGGACGCGTCTCGCGCTCGTTGGTGGGTCCGAAGATGGCCGTCACATTGATCCCGAGCGCCGCCGCCACGTGCATCGCGCCGGAGTCGTTCGTGACCATCGCGCGCGTCTGCACCAGCACCGCGGCCAGGAGCTGCAGATCGGTTGCACCGACCAGATCGATCGGCGAACACTCGGAGCGGAGCAAGCCGATGACCTCACGGGTGGCTGCTCGGTCCGCCGGCGCACCGATCAGAACTGAACGAACCCCGTCACGGGCCAGCGCGTCAATGGTTGCTGCGAAACGCTCGGCCGGCCAGCGCTTCGCACTGCCAAACGCCGCGCCCGGGGCTACAGCCACCAGCCGCGAGCCTCGGTCCCAACCGCGATCTGCCAGCAACGCGGCGCCGCGTGCGCCCAGCTCGGAAGACACCCGGAGTTGCGGCACCATCGGCCCCGGTGCAAAGCCAAGGGCGGTCGTGAGTCGCTGGTAGTACTCGACCTGATGGACGCGCGAGGGTGGCGAGCACGGACGCGTCAGGAGCACGGAGCGGAACTGGTTTCGATAGCCCCATCGTTCCGGCACACCGGCGCTCCGCGCGATCCACGCCACGTTGAATGAGTTCGGGAGCAACAGACTTTCGTCGTAGGCGCCGGCCTTGACGGCGTCAACGCTCGCACGCCGGTCTCCGAGCACGACAGTGCGATCAACACCCGGAATCAACGGTACGAGTGGCGCGATCGACGGACGCGCGGCGATGTCGATCGTGGCCCCGGGCCGTGCGCGACACAGGTCGGCGATCGCCGGAAGCGCCATGACGGCATCGCCAAGCCAGTTCGGCGCGAAGACCACGACGCGACTGGTCACGCCTGACTCCGGACGGCCGCCTGTGGTACGGTTCGGGCTGCGATGAGCATGCCGCGCCTGGGCCCAATTCCCCCGAACCCGCTCCTCTCGGTTGTCATGCCGGTGTACAACGAGCGTACCACGGTCGAGACCATCATTCGGCGAGTGCTGGCCGTGCCCCTGCGCATCCAGCTCATTGTCGTCGACGATGGATCGAAGGACGGGTCAGCCGAGATCCTCGATCGATTGCAGAAGGAATTGTCGTTCTCGCTCGTGCATCAGGCGAACGCCGGCAAGGGCGCGGCGCTCAGGCGCGGCTTCGCCGAAGCGACCGGCGACATGGTGGTGATTCAGGATGCAGACCTCGAGTACTCGCCCGAGGAATTCCCCGAGATGATTGATCTGATCTGCACGGGACATGCGGACGTGGTGTTCGGTTCGCGCTTTCTCGGTCGTCACCGCGTGTTTCTGTTCACGCACTACCTGGGCAACCGCATCGTGACGCTCGCGACCAACGTGCTCTACAACACGATGCTCACCGACATGGAGACCTGCTACAAAGTGATGCGCATCGAGGTGCTCCGCTCGTTCACGGTCGAATCGAATGGATTCGGCATCGAGCCCGAGCTGACCGCGAAGATCTTCAAGCGCGGCTACCGCGTGTACGAAGTGCCAATCACCTATGCAGGTCGTGGCTACGATGAAGGCAAGAAGATTACGTGGACGGCAGGCTTCGAAGCGCTCTGGGTGCTGCTCAAGTATCGCTTCGTCGACTAGTCGAGACGGCTCGTGAAGATCGCCCTCCTGCAAATCAACCCGGTCGTCGGCGACCTCGCCGCCAACTCGAGCCTCATCGCGGCGGCAGCCGCAAAGGCGCGAGCGGCCGGTGCGGATCTCGCTGTGACACCGGAGCTGGCACTGGTCGGCTATCTGCCACGCGACCTGCTGCTCAGCGCGAATTTCGTGTCGCGAGCCTGGCTTCAACTGGACACGCTCGCTCGAGAACTGGCCGATGGTCCACCAACCCTCGTCGGATTACCGGAAGAGAACCCCTCTGACGAGGGACGGCCGCTCTTCAACAGCGCCGCGCTGCTGCGGGGTGGCACGGTGCAACAGCGCTTCCGCAAGGCCTTGCTGCCCACCTATGACGTCTTCGATGAAGATCGCTACTTCGAGCCGTTCCACGGAGCGCAGGTGCTCGACATTGGTGGCACTCGCGTCGGCATCAGCATCTGCGAAGACATCTGGAACGATCGCGACTTCTGGAAGCGACGCCGCTATCACCACGATCCGGTCGAGGAGCTGGTCCGCGCCGGCGCGAAAGCCATCGTCAACCTGTCGGCGTCACCGTTCACGGTAGGCAAGCACAAACGTCGCGAGGAAATGCTCGGCAGCATGGCGCGCAAGCACGGCGTGCCGCTGGTCTACGTGAACCAGTTCGGAGGGAACGACGACCTGGTCTTCGATGGCCGCAGTTGCGGGTTCAGTGCGACGGGCGCGGTGCTGGCGCGAGGCGCGTCGTTCGACGCGGATACGGTCATTTGCGATCTCGACAGCAATACGTCGCTCGGTCCCGCAGCCGATTTGGTCGCCGAGTCGGAAATCTGGCGCGCGCTGGTGCTCGGCACGCGCGACTACGCGCGCAAGTGTGGATTTACGCGTGTCGTCCTGGGGCTCTCTGGAGGAATCGACTCCGCGCTGACGGCAGCGATCGCGGCCGAAGCGCTGGGCCGGACCAACGTGCTGGGCGTCCTCATGCCGTCGCCCTATTCCAGTCGCGGCAGCATTGACGACTCCCTGGCGCTGGCCGCCAACATCGGCATCGACACCATCACGTTGCCAATCGAGCCTGCGATGCTGGCGATGGAACGCACGCTGGCCGAGGCCTTTGTCGGCACAGCCCCCGACGTCACCGAAGAGAACATTCAAGCGCGCATTCGCGGCAACCTGCTCATGGCCCTGTCGAACAAGCGCGGCGCGTTGTTGCTCACCACCGGAAACAAGTCGGAGCTGGCTGTCGGCTATTGCACGCTGTACGGAGACATGTCGGGCGGACTCGGCGTCATCGCCGACGTTCCAAAGACGATGGTCTACCGTGTGTCGCGATGGCTGAATGAACGTGACGGTCGCGCCGTCATTCCGGAGACTGTGTTGACGAAAGCGCCGTCGGCGGAGCTGCGACCGAACCAGACCGATCAAGACTCGCTGCCACCCTACGATGTACTGGACGGGATCCTCGAGCGCCACATCGAGCGGCACGAACCGGCATCCTCGATCGCGAGTGCAGGATTCGACGCCGCGATCGTGCAGCGTGTGCTGCGGCTTGTGCGCGGTGCCGAGTTCAAACGCAAGCAAGCGGCACCAGGACTGAAGGTGACCGATCGGGCGTTTGGTACCGGATGGCGCATGCCGATCGCCGCGCGGTACGAGCCCTGAAGAGGGCAGGCTGGCCTGGCAGGGCGGGCGAGGCGGCTCCAGGCCCAAAGCCTACCGCCCATCGCCTATCGCCTTGATGCCGGCTCGCCGAACGTGAGCGCGAGCACCGCATACGCAGTCGCGGCATCGTTCATGAACTTCGCTGGATCCGACTTCGGATCGCGCTGCTTGTTCAAAGACGACGCAGACCACTGGCCGGTGTCGGGATTCTGATGACTCCGGAGCCAGGCCAGGCCGCGCGCCAGCCGAGGCTCGGCGCTCGCCACCCCGGCCGCTTGAAGGGCCAGCGTGGCGAGGCCCGTCGCATAGCCGTCCGTGTTCGAATCGAGTGGCGTCTTGTCGACGCGCGCATACGTGCCGAGGAGCGCCGTCGCCCAACCGCCATCGGCCTGCTGCTTTGCGAACGCCTCGTCGATGGCCACCATGCGCTGCTCAGTGGTCAGCAGGCCCTTGACGCCGCCAGATGCCCAGAGAGCCATCAGCCGATTCAGCGTGGACTCATTCGGGAACTGCTTCTGAAAGTACTGGCGCAAGGCAGTGAGGTTGCCCTGAATCTCCGGCGACTCTGCGTAGTGTCCAGGTACCGCGCCAACAGCGAGCGCCGCAAGCGACGCGCCGAGGTAGGGCGAGTTCGGCGACTCCCACGGTTCGTAGTTGAAGTTGAGCCACGTCCAGGCGCCCGCATTCGCGCCGACCTTCATCTGCAGCGCCCACATCGTCTCGAGCGACGACCTGGTTGTCTCGGTCAGCGTCCCGGCGTCGGCGTCGCGCCGTGCCAGCACCAGCGCGTTCATGACCGCCTCGATCGCCCGCGATTCGCTGGTCTTCGGAATGCCTCGGGTCTGATCTGGATAAAACGGTTCGGCTTCGCGTCCGAGCTTCACGCGAGCGAGAAGGTTGTCCACGATTCGCCCTTCCGCAGCGGACGGCCCCGCCTCGTGAAGGATCGCTCGCAGGCGCGGCCTTGCCAGCGCGTACGGCAGCGTCGTGTGGCAAGAGATGCAGTAGGTCCCGTGATCCCGCGCGGCGCCAGACCACTCGCTCCACCAGACGGCGCGACCATCCAAGTAGGACGCGGCCTTGCCCGGATTCCACGACACGCCGACCTCGGGTGCACCCGCAGATAGCGAACCGGCAAACGAAGCCATCAGGGCGAGGGACAACACGGTGATCGATGCAGAGAGCCTATTCACTCGGTTCTTCATGCGGACCTCGGCACCGAGACATCGTCGGCGCAAGACGTCAAAGGCACGGAACCACCATAGCAGGCTGAGGAAGAACGGCGATCAGGAAATGTCTGTCGGCGAAGGTGCCGTGGTGACCCTACTCCTCAGGTGTCAGGTCGGCGTTGTCTTCGCGCACTCCCGCCGGGAACATCGAGCGCTCCGTCGTCGCCGCACCCGACGGCTCTCGCCACCGCCGATGCATCCAGAGCCAGAGATGGGGATGACGCCGCACGTACATCTCCAGCACGTCGGTGCATCGCTGCGTCAACTCGCGGATCGGATCTTCGATGTCGGCGCCAGGGGGCTCGATCGCGTGCTCGTAAATCATCCGGTACCGTCCACCGCCGAGCGGCAGCGCAAACAGAGGAACGATCCGCGCTCCTGTTCGCAGGGCGAGCGCCGCCACGATCGGCGTCGTGGCCGCCGCACGATTGAAGAAATCGACGTGGATGGCGTCACGGCTCTGAATGTGTTGATCGATGAGCACGCCCACACTGCCACCGTCCTGAAGGACGCGCATCGCACGCCGCAGCGTGCCCTGCCGATAGATGACGCCGTTGCCAGTGCGCGTTCGCATCTGCTCGAGCAGACGGTGCAAGTCGGGGTTGTCGAGCGCGCGCGCCATGACGGACATTGGGCGAAGCTTCAGCGCGTGCACGAGCGCCTGTAGTTCCCAATAGCCAAAGTGACCCGTGACGAACAGCACCCCTTTGCCCTGCGAATAGGCGGCGCGCACGCGCTCTTCACCTTCGAACTCCACGCATGCCAGCATTTTCGCGTCGCTCAAGGTGCTGAACTTGAGCAGCTGGAACAGCAGTCGACCGAAGTGCTCGAAGGTTCCGTGCACGATGGCCGCGTGCTCGGCTGGCGTTCGTGTCGGAAACGCCGCCGCGACGTTGCGCTCCGCAACACGGCGGTGCGCGCGGTCGAAGGCGTGGAAGGTCCGCCCCAGTGCAGAACCACATGCGTCCACGACAGCGTTCGGCATCAATCGCACAGCGGCAATCAACGTGCGGACACCGAAGTACTCGAGTCGATGTCTGATCATGATCTGGCCGCGGTCCGGTTCGCGCGCGCTCGCGCCAGCCGCTCGAGAAGCCATGTGGCGAAGGCTTCGGCGGGTTCGATTCGTGCCAGCAGGGGAACGGCGGCGAACGCCGTCGCGGACAGGTCCAATCCGGTCAGCCGAACCGCATCTTTCTCGGTCACCACCACGCTCGTCGCGCCAACCCCGCGTGCGCTGTCGACGATGGAGGCGATGTCTCGCTGGGTGAATTGGTGATGGTCGGGAAACACACGCGTACCAGCGAGCTTGACACCGAAGGTGCGAAGGTCGTCAAAGAACCGCTCTGGACGCGCAATGCCAGCTACCGCGAACACTGACGCGTCAGGAGCCAATGGTGCCGAGCCTGGAAGAGCACTTGCCGGGCCAAGTGCGCGGGTCATCACGAACCCGTGAGCCACACCAAGTTGTTCGGCGATGCCGCGCGCGGTCTGGCCGTCCACACCGGGCACGATGACGGCATGCGCCACTGATGCGTTCGCAAGTGGTTCGCGCAGGCGGCCACCTGGGAGCACGCGATCGGTCAGGTCACTCGCGTCTGCAAGGATGATGTCGATGTCGCGGGCCAGCCCCACATGCTGAAAGCCGTCGTCCAGGATGTGGACTGTTGCACCACACTGCGTCTCGGCCACACGTCCCGCGCGGTGACGGTCGGCGCACACCAGGACGGGCACGCCAGGCAACGACTGAGCAAGCAGCAACGGCTCGTCGCCGGCGTGCGCCACATCGGCGAGAACACGGGAGCGATCAGAAACCACGGTCACGTCAGTGCTCGCGTGCTGGCGGGCATAGCCTCGACTGAGAACGGCCGGGTGTTCCCCGTGCTCGACCAGCAGTTGGGCGATGCACGCGGTCGCGGGGGTCTTGCCGGAACCTCCCACTCTGAGATTGCCGACGCTAATCACAGGTTGGGACAGATGAACGCGACGCGAAGGACGCCCGGCATACCAGCGCCGCCGCCACGTCGCGACCGCGCCGTACGCCGCGCTGAGCGCCGCACCAATCACTGGACCAGTCGGAAGGGCCGGACAACGCCACCGGTCGCAGGCATCAGTTCAGAGACCACCGCCATGGTTTTGTCTTTGGCGCCACGATTGGTCTCGACCAGCGCGCGCGCCGCAGCGCCCAGGGCCGCCCGACGCACAGGATCGGCAACGAGATTGCGGAGCGCCTCTTCCAGCTCGCGCTCGGACTGCACCTGCACAGCGGCGTTGTTGGTCAGGAACGTGTCCGCAATCTCGCGGAAGTTGTGCATGTGCGGACCAAAGACGATGGGCTTTCCGAAGATCGCCGGCTCGAGGATGTTATGACCGCCGTAATCGGCGAGGCTGCCGCCAACGAACACGACAGTGGCGATCTGATACACCTGGGCCAGCTCGCCGAACGTGTCGAGCACCACCACGTCGGTCCGTGGCTCAGCGTCGACGGCAAGATTCGAGCGGCGCGCCACGCTGAAGCCTTCCTCGCGAGCCAGCCGTTCCACCTCGTCGAACCGTTCGCGCTGACGCGGCGCCACGACGAGCAGCGCGCCAGGCGTGATTGAGCGAATGCGCGCGAACGCGCGCAGCACCGCTGCATCCTCCTGCTTCATCGTGCTGCCGGCCACCAGTACAACGCGAGCCGGAGGGACGCGGAAGTAGCGCAGCACCAGCTCGCGTGGACGGCCATGCGACACCAGCGCCGACGCCGGCAGAGAATCGAATTTCAGGCTGCCCGTCACGGTGACGCGCGCAGGTTCCGCACCAAGGTCGATGATGCGACGAGCGGACTCGTCACTCTGCATGCAAAAGCGGTCGACGTCCGCGAGCACGCGCCTGAAGAGCGGTCGGACGAGCCGATATCGTGGGTACGACTTCGCAGAAATGCGGCCGTTGATGACGACGGTCTTGATTCCGCGCTCTCGACACTCGCGCAGCAGATTCGGCCAGATCTCGGTCTCCATCATGACGAACAGGCGCGGCTTCACGACGGCGAGCGTGCGCCGAACG
This sequence comes from Vicinamibacterales bacterium, assembly GCA_040081675.1. Classification (GTDB taxonomy): domain Bacteria; phylum Acidobacteriota; class Vicinamibacteria; order Vicinamibacterales; family CAVVIG01; genus CAVVIG01. The sequence continues at coordinate 1,310 of JBEBGB010000005.1, read as the reverse complement.
GTGAACGTCCAGTCGAACGGGAAGTAGAACACGCCGTCGACCTGCAGGTTCTTCTTCGCCACCTGCTGGCCCGCAATCGTCGTCGTTGAGAGAAAGAGTCGAAGGCGAGGATACTGGGCCCGCAGGTCGGCGATGAGCGCCTTGACCGTGAGCGTTTCGCCCACCGACACCGCGTGAATCCAGATGGAGGGCTCCTGGTCGAGATTCAGCGCAATCGGCAAATAGCCAAGCCGTTGACGCAAACTGCCCACATACTTCTTGTACCGCACAGCCTGGTACACGAAGTACGGAGAAACCAGCGCAAAGATCAGCAGCGAGATGAGGCTGTATGCGAGATACATTGCGGAGCGAGCACGACGGATAACACCGTGTGCGCCAATGAGTTACAGGACATGAATTATAGGCGGGCGGTTTGACCCGCCGCAAGCGCGTTCGATAAAATCAATTCTTTGTCCGGGCTGGGAGCCGAGTCCGGCGCACAGGAGCGTTCACATGGCGGTACGCGTCGGCATCAATGGATTCGGGCGAATCGGGCGCAACATCATGCGCGCAGCGCTTGGCGACAAGGACATCGATTTTGTTGCGGTGAACGATCTCACCAGCGCCGCGACCCTGGCTCACCTGCTGAAGTACGACTCGGTGCTCGGGAATCTCGACGCGAAGATCGAAGCCTCGGGAGACGGCATCACGGTGAACGGCGACGCGTTCAAAGTGCTCTCGGTGCGCAATCCGGCCGATCTGCCCTGGAAGGATCTGGGTGTCGACGTGGTGTTCGAGGGCACGGGCCTCTTCACCAAACGCGACGATGCCGCAAAGCATCTCGCGGCGGGAGCGAAGAAGGTGATCATCACCGCTCCGGCGACGAAGCCCGATTTCAGCGTGGTGCTCGGCGTCAACGAGGCGAAGTACGACGCGGCCACGCACCACATCATCTCGAACGCTTCGTGCACCACGAACTGTCTCGCTCCCCTCGTCAAGGTTGTTCATGAGCAATTCGGCATCCGCAAAGGCTGGATGACGACGATTCACTCCTACACCAACGATCAGAACCTGCTCGACCTTCCGCACAAGGATCTGCGGCGTGCTCGCGCGGCGGCACTGTCGATGATTCCCACCACGACAGGCGCAGCAAGTGCAGTCGGAGAGGTGCTGCCCGAGCTGAAGGGACGCCTCGACGGATTCGCGATGCGGGTGCCGACACCAAACGTATCGGTCGTCGACCTCGCGGCGATTCTCGACAAGAAGACAACGGCCGAAGAGGTGAATGCGGCGCTTCGAGCTGCCGCGGACGGCCCGCTCAAGGGCATCCT